>PIXU01000065.1 GCA_003601795.1 Candidatus Methanophagales archaeon | reverse complement strand
AGGAATAGCAAAGGGTTTAAATATCCTGCAAGCACTATATTTAAAAGAGATAATTTGAGCTAAGGGATCACAGATATAAATTAATATGCGTGGGGAAAATCAGGGAAAAATGGCAAAGCAGAAGCTACGTGGTGCGGAAATAGTAGTAGAGGAGTTGAAGACTGAAGGAGCGGAAGTAGCCTTTGGAATACCAGGGGGGGCTCTGTTAGACTTGTACGATGTGCTGTACAAGGAAGAGGCGATAAGGCACATATTGATGCGGCATGAGCAATGTGCGGCGCACGCCGCTGACGGCTATGCACGTGTGTCCGGGAAAGCAGGCGTTTGCATCGCCACTTCGGGTCCCGGCGCCACGAACCTCGTTACGGGACTGGCGAATGCAAACATGGATTCTTCGTCTGTGGTGGCATTAACAGGGCAGGTGCCGACCTCTGTAATAGGCACCAATGCATTCCAGGAATCCAGCACTTTCACCATCACTATGCCCATCACAAAACATAATTTCCTCGTAAAGAGAACGGAAGATTTACCTAAGGTCATCCACAATGCTTTTTATATCGCCAATACCGGGAGAAAGGGGGTGGTTCTGGTTGACCTGCCAACGGACATATTAGCTGGTGAGGCAAAGGTGGATTTACATCCGAAGGAGACCTTTGCGGGCTATAAACCGAATATAAAGCCGAATCAAGTGCAAATAAAGAGGGTTGTTGAGACTTTAGCAAATGCGGAGCGACCCCTTATACTGGCAGGCGGAGGCGTTATCAGCGCAGATGCTGCGGTGGAGTTACGCCATTTAGCGGATTTTCTTGGTGCTCCCGTAGTAACAACGCTTATGGGTAAAGGAGCTATTCCGGAGAATCACCCTTTCTGTCTGGGCATGGCAGGGATGCATGGACAGCTCTATGCAAACCGTGCGATTAATGAATGTGACGCTCTACTTGCCTTAGGGACAAGGTTCAGCGATAGAACCACGGGCTGGCAATTAGACCAGTTTGCTCCGGATGCCACGCTAATACACGTGGACATAGATACCGCGGAGATAAACAAGAACATGCAGGTGGACATACCGATAGTAGGAGACGTGAAGCTTGCACTGTCGGGAATAACAAAGTTGCTGGAGAAAAAGAGAGCGAAGAAAAGCGGGAGCGAATGGGAGAAGCGAATAAAAAAGATGCACTCGGCATGTGACTCGTGCGTAGAAGAGATATCAAGGGAAGGAGCATCGGTATCAGATATATTAATAAAAGAAATCAGCAGAATCCTGGATGACGATGCAATCGTCACAACAGAAGTAGGGCAGTGTCAGATGTTTGCAGCGCATTATTACATGACGAAGAAGCCGCGCACGTTTATATCTTCTGGTGGGCTGGGAACGATGGGATTCGGATTCCCCGCAGCGATAGGAGCAAAGATTGCGGCGCCGGATAAACAGGTTGTGGACATAGCAGGGGACGGAAGTTTCTTGATGACCTGTCAGGACATGGCTACCTGCGTTGAGAACGATATACCCGTCGTGGTATGTCTATTCGACAACAGATATCTGGGAATGGTAAGGCAGTTCCAGGAGCTGTTCTTTGATAAGAAATACGCTCAAACAGGACTGGGAATAACGCCGGATTTTGTTAAGCTGGCGGAAGCGTTTGGGTGCTATGGCGAGCGAGTGGAAAAGCCAGAGGATTTGAAAGACGCATTAAATAACGCATTTAAGTCTGGAAAGCCCGCAGTGCTCGATATGATTGTAGGTAAGGAGGACAAGGTATTGCCCATGATTCCTCCAGGTGGTAGTATAACGAGAATGATAGGAACGGAAAGATGCAAGCGCATATAATTTCATTATTGGTGGAGAATAATCCGGGGGTGCTAACGCGAATGTCGGGCATGTTCACTCAGCGAGGAATCAATATCACATCGCTTACGGTTTCTCCATGCGAGAAGGAGGGTTTATCGAGGATGACAGTGGCGTTAGAGGGTTCAGAGAGCGAGTTGGAGATGGTAAGGAAACAGCTCAGCAACCTGATAGAAGTGGTAAAGGTGGTGGATCTGAAAGAGAGCGAGGCGATTATCCGCGATTTATGCCTGCTAAAGGTGCATGCAAAGGATTCAGAAGCTCGTTCGGAGGTAATGCAGCTTGCGGAATCTTATGGAGCGAAAATATTGGATGCTGCGTTGGACTCCGTAACACTGGAACTTACGGAAGAGCCAAAAAAGATAGACAGATTCGTGGATTTGATGCGCCATTTTGGCGTGAAGCAGTTATTCAGGACGGGGGTTACGGCGATTGGGATAGGTGCAGGTGGATAATTGGAGAGGTAGATGTAGCAGCAATAACATAAGTATTTATATGCCATTGTAACAATCATAGCATAAGTGGAGAACAAACATGGGCGCTGCTTCTATCACATTGCCGCAAAAGCTTGTGATGAATGAGTATATTGAGGAAGCGAAAGAATTGTTGAAAAAAGGGGATTTGGTGCAAACATCGGAGGAGCTATGGGGGGCATCTGTGCCCGCAGTGAAGAGAATAGCGGAGGGCAGGGGATTAAAGTTGGAGAGACACGGTGAGATATGGTCTTTCGTGAGCAGAATTTCAAGGGAGAGCGGAGATGAGGAAATTGTGGTATTTTTTGGTGATGCAAATGCTTTACATAGAAACTTCTACGAGAATGAAATGGATAAGGATGCGGTAGAAATATCGTTGAGGCGTATTGAGAAGTGGATTGAAAAATTGAGGAGGATAGCATGAACGTATTACATGATGAGGATGTAGATGAGAGCATTTTAAGAGATAAAACAATAGCAGTGATTGGGTATGGTGCACAGGGAGATGCACAGGCAAACTGCTTGCGTGACTCGGGAATAGACGTGGTCGTGGGTGCGAGAGAAGGAGGAAAGAGCTGGGAAAAGGCAAAAGAGGATGGTTTTGAGGTATTGCCGATAGACAAAGCGGCGGAAAAAGGAGATATTGTGCATATCCTGCTTCCCGATGAGATTCAGCCAGAGATTTATGAGAATCAGATAAGGAAGCACATGAAAGCAGGGAAAACACTCGGGTTTTCGCATGGCTTTAATATCTGCTTCAAAAGAATTGTTCCAAGAGAGGACGTGGACGTTATTATGGTTGCACCGAAGGCGCCGGGAACCGAGGAAAGGAAGGCATATTTAGACGGCTTTGGCGTCCCGGGTCTCGTTGCCGTAAAGCAGAATCCATCGGGCAAAGCACGCGAAGTGGCGTTAGCAATGACAAAGGCGATGCACTGGACAAAGGCGGGCATCTTAGAATGTACTTTTGAACAGGAGACGTACGAGGATTTATTCGGTGAGCAGTGCGTTTTATGCGGTGGGTTAGTAGAATTAATGAAGAACGGGTTTGAAGTGCTGGTAGAGGCGGGCTACCCACCGGAGATGGCGTATTTCGAGTGCGTGCACGAGATGAAGCTCATTGTGGATTTAGTGTGGCAGGGCGGGATAAAGCGAATGGCAGAGGTTATCTCTAACACGGCGGAGTATGGAATGTGGTCAGTAGGGCATAAGATAATCGGACCTGAGGTGAAGGAGAGGATGAAAGAAACGCTGAAACGTGTGGAGAGTGGCGAATTCGCAGATGAATGGGTTGAGGAATACAAACGCGGTATTCCGTTTCTGAAAGCGAGCAGAGAGAAGATAGGCGAGCATCAGGTTGAGACGGTTGGTGCGGAGATAAGGAAGTTGTTTACCAAAAAATGAGCTTCTAAAATGTTCAGGTTGAGATTTCACGACAGGGGTGGTCAGGGGGCGAAAGTTGCCAGTAGAGTGCTGGGGACTGCGACATTTTTGGGGGGGTTACTATGCTCAGGGCTTCCCACTGTATGGTGCCGAGTTCTTTAAAGGAAGCTGTGGAGAAGGTGATATCTGAGATTGTAACAGACAGTAAATGAAGACGGCTTTCCATATACAGATTACGATAACTGTAAGGGCTGTCTGATATGTGTTGAGGAGTGTCCCACAAAGACCTTAGGGAAGGTAAGGGAGGATCATGCTAAGAAGGTGATGGAAAAAGAACAAAAAGAAAAATAAATTATAGACACAGATTAACACTGATTAACGCAGATTAACACAGATGATAATAAATTGGTCGTGTATCAACATCAGTTAAAATTCACCTCCAGCAGATGTACTTTTCACCTCACCCTTTATAAATCTTAAGTTGTTTCATCATTCTGGACTTAAATAACTCGTAAGATTCTTCAGATATGTACCTTATCAGAATGATGTCCCAGATCGTCTCCAGACCTTTGGTAGTCCACCTCATCCACTTATGCTTTGTCCTTTTCGCTATTTCTCCCATCAATCGCTCTATAAGATTTGAATTCCACGGCACCTTTCTTCCTTTGACCGCCAGGACCGCAAAGGTGACAGTAGTATTTGAATAAGTCCTGATAAAGGATGCAGCCTTAAAACAGCCGAGTTCTCGGAGTTCTTCAGCCAACTTCTTCAATTCATATCCAGGAGAATCTTCTTCCCGTTACTTACGCCCAGAACAACATTCACGTCATTTTTGCGCTTCCCTCTCTCTTGGGAATGGGTATTAGTGCCATCGGCAAACGCAACTTTGACTCGTGCATCCTTTATCTTATATGAACTGCTTGCCCTCTTTTACCGCATCTCGATAGGTGAGCTTGATGGCAAGTTCAGCGCTGATTACGGAAATATCTTCCTGATAGACCTTCTTTCCATCAAATTCTATCCTGTCTTCCAGGGGCAAGAAAATCCCCGTTCCCCCTTCCTCTCTATCCTTAACCCGGTGTAACTTGAGATTGATTTTTCCCACAGATGTCTTAGGATGGCGTTTTACCGTTCCTGCACGCTGGTACCTGTTATTGCCATTACCTCTGGCATACATTCCTCCACAGTATTTCTCAATCAGCTCTTCACCCGCTTTCTGGATCGCCGCTTCTGTCACCTTCTGTTCCAAGCCAAGTCCCTTCACCGCAGTTGCTACATTACCTACTGATACCTTTTTATTCCCTTCAAACTGTATTTTTGTTTGGAGAGAGACCGTAATATCCATTGGGATTCACCTCCTCTGCATCCAACATGCTGGAGGTGTTTCCCTTAGGATTTTTTATAATTTTAACCTATCTTGAAACACGACCAAAAGTGCTCAAACAGTCTTTTTATGGTATTGATACTTCTTATACTATTATTGCAATAATAGGCAATAAAAAATCAAAAACAGAGGTAAAAGAAATGGTAAAAGAGAGCGCGTTTAGGAATGCACAAAGGCAGTTGGATGAGTGTGCAAAGATACTCAAGTTATATCCCAATGCACATGCGATCCTACGAATGCCGATGCGTGAACTGCACGTATCATTGCCCGTTCGTATGGATGATGGTTCTATAAGAGTATTTCAAGGATTTCGGGTGCAGTACAACGATGCGCGGGGTCCAACAAAGGGGGGAATTCGATTTCACCCTGACGAAACAATTGATACTGTGCGGGCACTCGCAGCCTGGATGACCTGGAAGTGTGCCCTCCTGGACTTGCCGCTTGGAGGCGCGAAAGGTGGCGTTATCTGCAATCCCAAGGAAATGTCTCAAGGTGAGTTGGAACGTTTAAGCAGGGCATATATACAAGCTGTATACCAGTTCATTGGACCTGATAAAGATGTCCCTGCCCCGGATGTATATACAAATCCGCAGATTATGTCCTGGATGATGGATGAGTACTCAAAAATTACAGGGAAGTGCCAATTTGGCGTTATTACCGGTAAACCACTCTGTCTTGGTGGTTCTGTTGGGCGAGGAACCGCAACAGCCCAGGGAGGTTGGTACACCATTCGTGAAGCGGCAAAAGAATGTGGCATAGACCTTAAAAAAGCTACTGTTGCCATACAAGGTTACGGTAACGCCGGAGCTCATGCTGCATATATTGGCAAATCGCTATTCGGCTCTAAAATAGTGGCTATTAGTGATAGTAAAGGAGGAATATACAGCAAGGAAGGGCTTGATCTCGAGGCAGTTACCGAGTGCAAAAATAAGACGGGTTCGGTAATCAATTTGCCGGATGCGGAACGCATATCTAATGACGAGCTTTTAGAACTTGACGTGGATATACTTATACCCGCTGCTTTAGAAAGTGTTATTACCGAGGAGAATGCCCCAAATATAAACGCCAAAATTATCGCTGAGTTAGCCAACGGTCCAACGACACCAGAAGCGGATGACATACTGTATAAAAGAGGGGTTCATCTGATACCGGACTTCTTATGCAATGCAGGAGGTGTAACCGTTTCATACGTTGAGATGGTGCAGAACTTCTATATGTATTACTGGGATGAAAAAGAAGTTCAAGAGCATTTAGATAGTAAAATGAGCGCTGCATATCACTCTGTATTAAACAATTCCAAGAGCTATAAGGTAAACATGCGACAGGCAGCCTACGTGGTCGCCGTTGAACGAGTGGTTGAAGCAATGGAGCTTCGTGGCTGGATTTAGTTTATCATTGATAAATAAAGAACCGAAATGTGTAATTGATAGACAGGGCCGATATTGCGGCACTGAGCAAGCTTGCAGCCGAAGTCACGGAGATACCAATGATGCATGAGCTGTGAGCGGAATTGTTTGAGGAGATATTAACGTCGTGAAAGTTTTTTATTTCTAAACTCAACGATTTAAATCTTGCAAGACCTTCACCCGCAGCTTTGAGAAATCCTCTTTTATCTCCACCTGAAAGCCCATCCCGGCGGCGAAGATTTCCTCAAGTTCGGTTTTAACGAATTTCTTTGGCACGTCAGAACCCAAAACGAGCGTGAAGTCGCTTTTGGATGTTTTACGTAATTTAGAGAAGTTGCATGCTTCGAGTCGTTTCAGAATAGATTCCACACGGTAGAATTTGTATTTGAACTGCTCTGCATGCGCCTGGCACACTTCACGATGCAAGTCCCAGAGCCGTTCCTTATCGGGATGCGAATCAACAAAGCTCAAGAATAAGAGCCAGTGGTCAACGTCCAGGATGACGTGTT
>PIXU01000064.1 GCA_003601795.1 Candidatus Methanophagales archaeon | reverse complement strand
TAAACTGGAACGTATGAGAACCAATACCCAATATTGCTCCGGTAATAGTGTATTCATAGATTTCACCATTTGTGTAGTCGCCGTCTTGCCCTGCTCTATGGTTCATTGCGTATGGTGTCCCATCAATAATAACGTTTATGGAACCGGGTGCATGGTTATCCGCGTCCGTGTAGTTTACAGAATAAGTGAATGTAGTCGAAAGATTTCCAGTTGCTGGATTTACAGCTCCCGAAGATAAGACTGGTATACGATTCGTTACTGTTGGACTGGAATGGACCCCTGTATCTCCAGTAGCATAATCTATCCCATCACTTGCGTTAAACTGGAACGTATGAGAACCAATACCCAATATTGCTCCAGTAATAGTGTATTCATAGATTTCACCATTTGTGTAGTCGCCGTCTTGCCCTGCTCTACGGTTCATTGCATGTGGTGTCCCATCAATAACAACATTTATGAAACCTGGCGGATCGTTATCTGCATCCGTGTAGTTTACAGAATAAGTGAAGGTGGTCGAAAGATTCTCAGTTGCTGGATTTACAGCTCCCGAAGATAAGATTGGCGCGTTATTTACCAAACACGCAAAACTATCGGTGTCTGTTACGCTAACATTACCAAGGGAATGGATATTTAGTGTCATGGTGGCGCCAATAGTAGCGTTCACTGGTATATGGACATCCAAGGTTAACAGGTAGCTCGTTTGGCTCGCAAGTAAAGGCGTTTGATACGGTAAAGTCTGTGGAACACCTGCATCTTTCAGTTCGACTGTCCATCCCGGAGGAACGCCCGTAATTGAATCAACCACGATTATATCATCCACATTCCCATTGTTCGTAAGGTTCACATCATAGGTTAGAGTATCACCAGGCTTTCCTGTTTGCGATTCTGGTGTTACATCTACTATTACGTCGTTCTGCGGCATTAGAGGTTGAGCGGATACTACCGTTACTATTAAGGCTACTGCTATACTCACACATACTAACACCTTTATGCCTTTGCCCTTATTTCTTATCATTTTATTTTTTCTCTTCTTTCCTACGGGTAAGTTATAACACATTCCAGATTCACGTTTGCAAAGTAACCTGTACCGGGCTTTAGCACGGCGGTATCAGAGATTATGGTTGCATCCCATTCCTCATTCGCTGTATTCCATGAGTAGAATATACCGCCAATGTATCCATTCTGAGCAGCCTCCACAAGTGTATACGTATCTGCTCCAACTGTTACAGTTATATCCGCTACTGATACATTTGCAGCAGATGGAACGCCAATCATGTTCCAACCCGGCGTGAGGTTTACTTTTGTTCCATGTATTTCACTACCTGTTGGTGTCCATGTTCCATCGCCTGTAACGGATATCCAGTATGCTTTTCCGGGTTCTAATTCTATATCGCCATAAATGGCATCGTATGCAGCCTTGCTGGCGTTCCATAAGTAGGCTATGCCACCGGCGTTTGGTATTGTTGCCAATACTGAGGAGGCTGATAAGTCAGCTGGTTTTAAAGGCAATGAAATCATGTTCCAGCCGGTATAGAGTTCAACAAAAACTGTGGAACCAAAAACAACCGCGTAATCTCCAACATCCATTGTAAATGTTACATTTGTAGTGGTTGTGCTCGTATCTAATGGTATCCATTGGTTTGTTGCATTTATCTTATATGCTGTAATCGTATTTGCATTGGGGATATTTGTAAATCGCAGCGTGAAGTTACCTGCTCCTGTTGAGTTTATCATGTATGCGGATTGAAATATTATTCCTTCCGGTTTGTATGTTTCGTTGATTTCCGAAAGATTTAATCTTGTTACGTTGATGCTTGTGACTGTTGGGTCTGCATATAATAGTTCAACATTTGGGATGTCTGTCTCAAGGAGCTTCTTAACCTGTAAAGTTACAGGAATATTAACCGAATTTGCAGTGCTCGTGAGAACAATACTACCAGTGTAGTTACCTGTTTTTGCAGTCCCAGGAACATATATTCTTTCGTAGAACACACATGATCCACCTGCTTGAACCACAAATGTGTTTGGCATGCTTATTACATTCTCCGATCCTATAACATTACCATGGGCATCTGTTAGGTCTGTTGCAGAAACCATTACCGTCTCATCTTTTGTAGAAGTTGAATTAACTGTGAATGGTGAAATAGCATCTCCACCCGGGTGTACTATTCCAGTATCCCATGATGTTGGAGTTACTGAGATTTCACCCGCATGTACGCCAGAAACATATACGGATTTTTTAACTTCTCTTGTAAATTCTTCTGGGCTTGCAGTTCCGGATGCGTGAACGGTTATAGTATAACTTCCAGATACATTTGTATTGGTGTAGTAGTTTGCATACACGCCATCTAAGGCTGCACCATCATCATGTTTTCCATCATCATATAGCGAAAGGTATTCTTTAACAGTATCCGGTCTCTCAATAGTAGCGTTAACATTAGCCCCAATTACTGGTATTCCGGCTTTCGTCAATGTTGTAATGATTTTCATTGGCTCATTTAGCGAGTATTTATCTTTATCTGTGTACATATGGACTGTTAGATTCGTTGTTGCAGTTACCGTAGCGGTGTAAGAAATTCCTGCCTGGGCTACTGCTTTTTGAACGGATCTGGATCTAATTCTGACTGGCACATCAATCTCTGTAGACCAATTATCATTTATAGTGTTATTTGTTTCGTTTGTTATTACACCCTCCGCAGCATTGGTCAAATCAGATGTGGCTGTTTTGGTGCTGCTGGAAGTGCCTGGCGCTGTGATTTCCATTATCCATTCACCAACCATCGGGTTATCTATCGTATATGTTTCATAAGTCGCTCCCTTTGTGTGAGATAATACATCAGGATCACTTGGGTCAACCTTCGAGCCATCTGGTCGATTAAGCCCTAAATTAAGTGTTCCGGAAGTCCAAGTTACTGTAAATGTTGCTATATTAATCGTCGGATCGATATCAACCTTGTGGGTTATGGTTTCACCTTGTTGAACACTGCCAGTAACTGTTTTAACTGTGCTCTCAGCTTTGACGACACCAGCAATTGCATTATAAATTGCGCTCAGTTCTTTTTGGCTTGGAGAATAATAATATTCCCCTCCAGTATCATGTGCAATATGGCTCAATAGATCTGCATCGGCACCCGCTCCAAGCCCGATAGTAAACACCTTGATGTTCGCATTTCTTATATCTGGCAGAACGGTATCCGGATGTGGAGCAGTATTATGCCATCCATCAGACATTAGAACAATAGAATGTGGATGAGACGGATCTCCTTTATTAACAAGTTCGTTATATGCTGCTCGAAGTCCCGCTCCTATTGATGTGCTTCCTCCTGCTGATATTCCATCTATTGCATTTTTAGCGTTTTGCTTCGTGGGTGAAGATGGTGTCTTCCCATGATAAAATCTCATTGCAAAGAAGGTATTGTCATACTTGGAATCATAATAATGTGAAAGCCGTTTATTAGGATCGAAGCTTAGGTCCCAAGGATCATTTATATGGTAGTTAGCAGGATCATTTATATTACCCCCTTCAAAAGAAGTTACCAGGACCCAGTGACCTTCAAGTTCAGGAGTAGCAAGATTAGAATCAACTTCTACGATGACAGGATATCCTTTATCTATTTCCTCTTTCAGCTTATTCCAGTGCTTTGGCTGGTCATCCTGAAAGCGCCAAGTTTCTGTTCCACGATTATCAATCCAAGAGATTTCTACTCCATTCTCTTTAGCATATTTTGTAACACTCTTCCACTTGAGAGATCCTCCTTTAGCGTAGCCACTATTTTTATTTAGCCAATCATTGAGTTCTCTTGGGGCAGTATCCACTCCATAGTATTTTAGAACCATTGCGGTGGATGTCATTGCACAACCAATGGGGTTATTAGATTCATTACCTATGGTTCCACATACCTTACCCACCTCATCAATAATAGGATCATTTTTCCATCTATCATCCCTCTGACTAAAGAAAGGAACAGAAGCTGGGATTATCTTCGTAAGCCCATAATTCACGGATGCACTGCTGCTATAAGAAACAACACCAATCATGTCACCAATTCTCATCAGATCAACAAAGAGTTTGGCTGAGTCTTTTGCTGCCTGAATCTTTTCTCCACTCATACTTCCCGAGCGGTCTATAACTTCTACGACATCTATGTTGCCACCAGTAGAATAGATTACAGCATTTGATTCTATGTCGTAATCCGAAATTTCGCCAGTGTTAACGCTTATGTTGAGATCGTATGATCCCTCAGTATCTTGCACTGGTGGAGTTATCTTGAAGTAGTAATTTCCATTAAGATCAATCTGATATAGCTGGAATTTAGCTGGTTTACCACCAATCTTAACTTCAAATGCGGTAGGAAGAAGACACACATCTAGCTCACCCAACCCAGTTACCTTAGCATTGAATTCTGTGGGGTTACCTGGGTCACCGACGATAGCGGGACTCGAAGTTTTAGGCGATACTATATCTAAGTTATAAACATAGAAAATTGGCTCCCATTCAAGATCGTCGGTATATTTATCAGTTTGTCCAGCATCTTTCCAGCAATTCACGGCTATTTCGTATCGTCCTAACGGTGCATTATTAGGTATTGCCCAATCTATATCAAATGATTTTGTTTCACCTTTAAGAATCTCTGCATGTTTAAGAGGTATATCATATTCATTTCCTTCTGGGTCTTTGAAAGTAGTGCCTAACCAAATTTCAGTATCTTCATCTCTGTTATTTGTTACGTCTATTGTTACCTTAGCAGTTTCATCTATGTCATACCAATTTTTCTCTGGAATAGCATTTATAATGAACTCAGGTGGAGTTTTAAATGTAATTGTTTCTTCATGACCTACTTTTTTGCTAGTGTAACCATCCCACCAAGTATAAGTTGTATGAATGTGGACAGGAACATCGCCTGCTTTATTAAACTTGACAGGTATTACTATATCCGCTCTACTACTTGCGAATCCTACGTAAATAGAACCTAGATTATATGCAAAAGAGTAAATATCATATTGGTCTTGATTTGTCCACTCTATGCCTGTAGGACCACTCCCATAGGAATAATCTCTTGTCTGCAGCCATGTAATCAAATCCATAATTGCTGGTGGCACTATTCCAATCAAACCAACAGGAAAATAAGGTAGAGAGGAAACAGCGCTAATTAAGTTTATAGCTTGTCCTAATGCAACCCATTCTTTAACTTCTTCATAACTTAGGGAGCCCCCCTCTCCACGCCAAAAAGTCACTTCCATTTGGTCAGTTAGTATATCGACATCAGCATCTGTAGGGATTGAAATGCTTATTGCCCCAGCTCCTTTAATGTTATTCATATGACAACTCCCTATGGAAATCTTAATTCTTTTTGTATCTCCAGGATTAAATGTCGAACCGTCCAATGAAGATATTTCAACATAACTAGGTCCAGAACCAAAATAGCCATCATGCGTCATGAATACCTTTCTCTTAACTATTTTGATAGATTCTTCTGTTTTTGTAGTAATTGTAAAATCACGATTTCCTCCCAAAAGTCCTGTATAAACACTCAAACTCAATTTCCATTTCCCAGGCATTGGATTCTCAAATATAAAATATTGTGGATTGGCAGGGCCTCCTGAATAAGGAGTCTCATCCTCCACAGGTTCCTCATGTTTTTCATCAAATCCATACACATGACCTAATGGATCAGTAAGTTTTGGATAGAACCAAGCCGCACCACCAGTCCAGCTTATTTCAACTTTAAATTTTTCTAACCCTGGTGGCACTACAATATTACCTGTCCACACCTCGCCTTGTTTTATTGACCCACTTACAGAACCTGGGACAGGTATTGTTGGCATATATGGATTATATATATATTCTCGGGAGAAATCACCTAATCCATTGAAATAATAATCAACCAGTTTTGCAGGATCAGTAAATATTTCTCCTCTGCTTATGAATGCATCATCATGATCATCCCAGCCCCAGGGAGCATTCGCTTGATTCTTACCATATGTGTCGCCATTGAACGTGCCAAATGAGGAGAAAGTACCGGTATAATCGAATCTCCGCTCCCATAATTCATCTATACTTTTGAGAGCATAGCCCACATTCCTATCATTGCCATTGCTCGGCTCCTCTGCTGTGCCGGTATAGTAATAAACTACGCCATCTCCACCTGGGAAATCTGTGTTTTCCCAGCGCTTATCTCCGTAAATACCGTGGCCTTTTGCCTCCACGTAAACATATGGATGATGACCTTGATAAAATTGGACATCCCCATCCATTGTCTCGTAGCCATCCATCACATCTTTAGAGGGCGACGCATCACAATCTTTATAGGAATAGAAATCGATATGAGCTACTGTGTTCATGATTAGAAACTGTCCATAGGTTGAGCCGTCTTTCTTTATCATCAATAAACAGCCTTCCATATCGTTTTCATGCGAGGTGAAATCAGTATTTATTTCCTCCCAGTCTCTGGGATGGAAGTCCGCATACCCTATGAACCAATGGGTTTCCGTTTCTATAACCCAATAGTAGACATAGGCTTTCAATGGAAAGTTTGGCTGGTTTTCCCAGTTATCTGTGCCAATCCAATTGCCATCAAAGTCAAAATTGGTAATATAATCAGCATCGTAGTCTATACTGTCAGTGTCCTGATACCAAACCGGCGCCCAATATTCTGCCAGTTCTAAATAAGTTACTGTGTTTGACCCTTCAGCAGGTGATAAAACTGGCATCACACTCATCAAAATCCCAATCGCAACAAAACAACTCAACACCTTCCCCATCTTCCCCATCTTCTCATCCCCTCCGCATAGACTTTATCTGATTTTGAAAAAGCGATAAAAAGTGGAGATATTAGGATATATTTATTAAAACTTTCGATTTTTTCGTGTTACCACAGAACTTCCAGATAATTTTAGTTTTCCCGCGCATGATTTTTTCCTTCCTTTTCCTTTGCCTCTATTCTATCGGAAGTTAGGGCTATAAAAAGTTTTTCCTAACAAATTTAGGGCTGCCAAAATTTAAACTTTAATCCTCCCTTTATCAGCATCTTCTTTCTTTTTGATTCCTTTTAACGCCTTTGCTATTCTCTCAGAGGGGCAGCGGAAAGAGAGGGGGAAATCCTTCACATCAAAAAATCTCTTTTTTCTTCATCGTCTCTTCCGTATCATTCACTCCTCGCAGTTCGCTTTGTTTCCAGAACCTTCTCAAATTTGCAAACATATCTTTTTCTTCATCATATCTTATTTACGTATCATCTTTATTTGCCCGCGGCTAAGCCCTTATTCACAAGCTCCACAACATCATACACTCTTGTTCCCTTCCCCT
>PIXU01000063.1 GCA_003601795.1 Candidatus Methanophagales archaeon | reverse complement strand
CACTGATGATGATGCCTGTGTTCTTTGCCACTCGCTGTACTGTGCTCAACTGAATCACCTGTCTCCTGGCTAATCCAGAGCGATTTCTATCTAAATCTAAATATCTATTCCCATATATTTATACCAATTACAATTTACAATTTTACTTCCCTACATATGCCACACAGGGTGCGTGGACAAATTAAAGATTTATATCAATTTGCATAACCTTATTTCGTACATATCGCATTATAGTTTGAGGTATATGCAAAAGCTCTTACATTGTATGTAAGGGTTTAAATACCCCCTTAATTTTTAACTTAGTAGTAAACTAACTATGAATGTACAGCATCTGGTGAACAGGGTGAATAGGAGGCGAGGTATAATATAATGGTGGTGCTAGTAAAAAGAGAAAATAAGCATAAGGTCTTTATTGCATGTTTCGTGATAGGAATCATCCTTATTACAGGACTGACTGGAGTGGTGAGTGCGAGTGCCGCCGCACCATCCATCACCGATTGGTCTTCTACTGGAGGAAACCCAACAAATAAAGATAATCGACAAGATTTAATCTACAAAGTTCAACAGGGCGATACAATTACTTTCACAGCCACCTCAAACCAGAGTTGTGATCATGTCTGGGAAGTGGTAAAAGGGGTAGATGTGTTAACTACCCATGTAGAACGGAATGTAAAAATGAGCAGTTTCACATGGACTGTCCCATCGGAGAAAAATAACTGGGACATAGTTGTTTTCATATGTCCTCATGCGGAAGGGGTTGAATCACCAATAGTATGGACAGTCCCGTCTCCTATGGATATTACTACCCCTGTTAATACTATATATCCTTCTCCTTCTGGCGTGGGACCTAGACCGCAACTGGCTTGGACACTCACAACTTCTGCTCTTATCACGGTAAGCCCTGAGGAGTCAATTCAAGATGCAATAGATTCCCTTCCTCCAGAAGGCGGGGTTGTTGAACTTACCGAAGGGACATGGAATATCACTTCACTACTGCGTATACAAAAGTACACAATAGATGGCGTAGAATATCCCCGTGTGAATGTTACTTTAAGGGGCACTGGAATAAATAAGACTGTTCTCAGCGCTCAGGCTAGTATGCCTCAACTGTTTATTATGACATTTTATGATAATTTTAGTGATAAAGAGCAGTGGTACTTTTATAATTCAAAAAATCCACTAGACCACGACCAAACGAAATTTCTCAGGAATATTGTAGTTGAGGACATACATTTTACTGGGAATAACATTGAGAACTTATCTCCTGTAGTTGGTACAATTGATATAAAGAAGTCAAGGATATCAAGAATCAAAGTTGATGAAGGAATACGATGGGGCTTTACGCCAAACTATTGTCTAAAGTCTGCAATGACCGATAACATTATCACTAATTCAAAATACCTTACCGACCCTCTTGCTAATGTCGCTGTTGATTGGTTGAATAATCATTTTAGTCATGGTTATGTATTACGTCTTCCTAATGGAGCATGGTGGGGTGTGGAAGAAGGCTATTGTGATTATAATATTTTGATACAGGGTAATTATTTCAACGATTGCATAGATGGCCTATACATTTACTCTACTCGCGAAGGCATTGCGAGGAACAATATAATAGCAAATGGTCGGAGAAATGGCATCGCTTTAATTTCCAGTGGAACTGTCCTGGTAGAGAATAATGTGGTATACAATGTAGATACCTATGGTGATCCAGCAATAAAGCAGGGAGGAGATGTCCTTGGTCCTAAGATAGTCAGGAACAATATTGTGGTTAACAACACAGGTGATGGAATTTCAAGTGATATAGCCAATGTTTCTTATAATTGTGTGTATGGAAATACGGGGAGTAACTGGGGAGGAACAAATTCTATCTCTGCTGATCCATTGTTTGCGGACCCAGAAAATGGAGACTTCCATCTCAAATCTCAATATGGAAGATGGAACGGTTCAGCATGGGTAAAAGATAATGCCACATCGCCCTGCATAGACGCGGGAGCCCCTTCCGAAAAAGACCCGGACGGGACAAGAATAAATATGGGCGCTTATGGAGGGACGATTGAAGCCTCTAAATCTCCAAGTGGCAGCCTCTCTGGCAAAGTAACGGACAAAGACACTAGCTTGCCAATAGAAGGAGCAGTAGTCTCAAACAATGGCTATTCAGGTACAACCGATGCCAGTGGAAACTATTTAATAACCCTGCCAGTAGGAAACTATACAGTAACAGCATCAAAAACTGGTTATCGTTCAAGCTCAGCAACGGTAGAGGTTTTAGAGAACCAGACAACAATCGTTGACTTCCAACTGACGAGAGATATAACTCCCCCGGAAATATCAAATGTTAATGCAATCTCGATAGCTCCGGCAACAGCCACAATAACTTGGGAAACTGATGAAAACTCAGATTCAAAAGTCTATTACGGAGAAACAGAAGATTTAGGGATATGGAGCAACAAAACAGAATTGGTAACATCCCACTCTATTATATTAACGGGTCTCTCACCAAACACGACATATTATTATCAGGTTTACAGCACTGACGAAGCGGGGAATACCGGAAATAGCGGTATAAAAACCTTCAAGACAACAGAAGAAAAAAATTTGGTTGGTTACTGGAAGTTTGACGAAGGTTCAGGGTCTGTTGCTTACGATTCCTCTGGAAATAATAATAACGGAGCAATTCACGGAGCAACCTGGACGACAGGTAGATTGGGGTCTGCTTTGCAGTTTGATGGTACTGATTATGTTGATTGCGGCAGTGACAGTAGTTTGAACATTAGTGGTTCAAATGGAATTACTTACGAGGCTTGGATATATCCACACGAATGGGGTAACGATGGGACAATAGTTAGAAGGGGATATAACACGGACTTAGATATAAATAATGGAGTTGAATTCAGATGGCATCTCGGAGGTGTGGGCACTGTTACAAAACCAGTATCGGATTATAGCCTTAATACGTGGTATCATATTGTTGGAACTTATGACGGAAGCACTATGAATTTATATATAAATGGCGAGAATGTTGCCAGTGCACCAGCAACAGGTACTATTTCTCCAGAAGACAGTCCAGTCTATATTGGAAGAGAACCAAAATCTTTTGATTATTTCGAGGGCATCATTGACGAAGTCCGTATTTACAACAGAGCATTGAGTGCGGAGGAGGTATTAGCGCATTATCATGCAGGTGCCACAGGCACACTCACAGGCAAGGTAACGGATAAAGACACTGGTGCACCAATAGAAGGAGCAGTTATCAAGGCAGATTCCTACTCTGCAACCACAAACTCCTCTGGAGATTATACCATCTCTAATCTCCCAGCAGGAGACTACACTGTCTCTGCAGAGCAAGAAGGCTATTCTTCTTCTTCCGCCACTATTTCTATCGTAGAGAACCAGACAACGACACTGAACTTCCAGCTAACCAAAAACCAAACTCAGGAGACCTCAAACATCGTCTATGTAGCAACAGACGGTTCTGGCGACTACAACTGTGATGGCATTGATGACCAGATTGAAATAAATCAAGCAATATCTGACATCAACAGCATAGGCGGCGGAACAGTTCATCTAAAAACAGGCACATATATCATCTCAGATTCTGTAAACCTCTCCACCAATCTAATCTTTGAAGGAGATGGCACAGAGGAAACAACAATTAGGATTAAAAACGGAAGCACGAAAGAGAATTGGGCTACTATCGCAGGAGAAGGGATATCCTCAACAACAATTAGAAATCTAACCATAGACGGCAATAAAGATAATTGCCCTGTTCCAAAAGGAATAGACAGCGATGTTGATGCCTTCCATCTCTACAACTCCAACAATATCACAGTTGAAAATGTGAAGATGATTGAGTTCTGGACTGATGGTGTTGAATTCTCTCACTCAAGCGATTCAGTAGTTAAAGATTGTGAAGTTATTCAGGCAGGACATGAGGGATTAAGAGCAATTTACAGCGAGAATATAACATTCTCAAACAACTATGTGTATTCCGCAGGAACAGGTAATGCGGGAGTAAGAATTTATGAATCCTCAAACTGCGTAATAGAGAACAACTACTTCAATGTCTATGGCTTCGGCATCCTTATCAATCCTCAGGGGGGCGTTCCGTGTGGAAACAATATTTACAGGGATAATTACATAGAAGGTCATTACGGTTTGCCAGGAAT
>PIXU01000062.1 GCA_003601795.1 Candidatus Methanophagales archaeon | reverse complement strand
ATTCTTGTCGCTGATGTGGGAACGAAGATAAGAGGCTGTAAAGAGTTCGTTCGCACTATTTTACTCCTGAATGAGCACGAGAAAGGAAAGGACAGGTTCTATCCTATATATACGAACGATGAAGTCACTTCGGCATATGACCTCCTGGTCGAGTATCGCAGCAGACAGAACCATGAGTTATGTTATCGCGTTATGAAGCATGATTTGAGCCTGGATGCGCTTCCTAAGAGCTATCCTCTGAATCCAAAGGCGGAAAAGGTGCAATTCCGCGATAAGCACGTCATGCTGGTCGGGTGGATAAAAGCGCTGGCGTTTAACATCATCGGAGAGTTCAAGGAGAGCCTGGACAAGAAATATCACAAAATACCGCGGGCACTATCGTAAGGAAGTTCCTCGACAGACCAGCGACGATAAAAACGACTGCAGATGAGATTGTTGTTAAGTTTGGCTATTTCAGGGAGTGTAATGCACTTAAAGAGAATTGTGATAAGATAAATCAGTCAAATCTGGAAATATCGTGGTTCAAGGATAAGGTTCTGCGGTTTGAATTCGAAAGTGAGGGCGAGTTCAAAAAGCGAAAATCTTTTTTGTCCGCTGGATAAATGGATGCAACAATTGATGTACACAACACTTTTTCTTTTTTACAAAAAGAAAACCTGTGCTAAAAGAAAAACAAAGACCTGTTTCTTTAGTCAAGCTTTCTTTTTAAGAAAGGTTGTTAGTCAAGGTTTTTACCGAAGGTAAAAAAAATTGTTGGTAAAGCTTTTCTTTCTGCGAAGCATTTTGATTAAACTTTCCTAAAGTTTGAAAGAAAAGGTTTCTTGTGAGTTCTCGTGGTTTATCAATTGCAATTTACTACTGGAATGACTAAATCATCTCACCATATATCTCAATCGCTTTCCTCACGTCTTCCTCCTTTAATAACCCATGCGGTGTCGGAACCTCAAAAATCCGCTTCGGTATGCGCAGTTTTGCGAGGCTGAATCCTTCCCTAAACTTGAAGTCCATTTTGGCACGGTGAATAACTCTGCCAAGGTCTTCTAATTTTCCCTCTGTCCAGTTTTCTATCCCTATCGCATCCAGAGCCTTTATTACCCTTTCTGCGGTGTAAACTTTCCTCGCAAAGAAGCACACCACGAGACTTGATAGTATTTGCCGCCATTCTTCCTCCTTTAATAACGCTCTCACTACTTCTTCAATCGTGAATTCTTTCCCTATTAACTTCTGGTCGAGGTCGTATCCCGCGGAATCAAGATGGCTGTGCCTTGCACCCGTGAGATTGTTTAAGTAGCATGCAATTCCAGTATGGTATTCCGGCATCTCATTACCACCAAATGCAAGTGCATAATCCTGCCCACCGTAAACGCTGGATGCATATTCAGAGCCCATAGCCATATTTCGATAGAATTCATTTGGCATTGCCACTATCTTCTCTATTGCCTCGGAATAGATGGTGACATCGCCCCAGTGGAACTCAAGACCACCGGTATGCTCTTTTGTTATTATCCCGTGCTCATACGCCTCCGTCGCCCATGCTAAGGTCACTCCAGTGCTTATCGCATCCATGCCAATCCGGTCAACCGCATCAATCAGCCTCAGATAATCCTCCGCACGGTTCATCCCGAGCATAAAACCAAGTGCGTAAATTGTCTCGTTATCGTAAGGGATGATTGAGGTCTTGAAATAATAACCGGGCTCGGAAAGTTCTCTGAGCGATGCTAAATGAATACAGCCCACCGGGCAGTGAGCACATGAAACTCGCCTCGAGAGATACTTCTCGGCAATATTCTCTCCTGAAAATTCTCTTGCAATCTCTTCCGGTGCACTCGCGGATTCTAAATTCTTGTATGCCATCCCGCCGAGTTTATTCAAGTCATAAATCTTCCCTGCCGTGCCCAAGTCATGATATTTCTCCATCGCATCCGTTTCAACCACGACATCCTGTATCTCATCGTAAACGAGCTTGTATTCCTTCCTTTTCTCTTTTGGTATCTCTATGCTCTTATCTGCGGATATAACTACGGCTTTCAGTTTCTTCGAGCCCATCACTGCACCTAAACCAAGTCGCCCAAAATGGCGATAGGTTTCACATACCGCACAGGCATACCTCACCCCCTTCTCCCCCGCTCTTCCAATCCGTATAATGGTTCTTACACCTGCGCCGGGCTCCACCTCTCTTAAAATCCTGCCCACCGCTACCGCTTCTATGCCCCAGATAGAAGAAGCGTCCTTGAACTTTACTTCATCACCGCGTATTGCCAGATATACTGGAATGTCACTTGAACCTTTGATGACTATTGCCCCGTAACCTGCAAGCTTAATAGCCATCGCACTTCTTCCACCCGTGTGGCTTTCCCCAAGGTTACCGGTTAATGGCGATTTGAACATCGCCACGGTTTTAGAAGCGGAGGGATATAGAGCAGTAAGAGGACCAACGGCAAAAATTATCGGATTTCCCGCACTTAGCGGGTCTATACCCTTCGGACATTCTTCCTCCAGAAGCTTTATCGCAACGCCTGAACCACCCAAATATTCGTCAAATAAATCCTCTCTGTCCTCTATTTTGTTGTCTTTTTTCGTTAAATCTATATACAGAACCCTGTTCATATCTTTTGCTTTCGTTAACATTTTCATTACCCTCCTGCTATGCCTCACCCTTAATCTCAACCATACCAATGGCGTTATGCACGCAATAATCCGCGCATTCACTGCAGTATTTACACACGATAGGCTTGTTCTTCTCGTTATCCCAGAAAATAGCGCCCATGATACAAGCTTGCGCACAGAAACCACAGCCTATGCACTTATCCTCGTTCAATATCACTCCTCCTCCTTTACGCTCCCTTAAAGCACCCGTTGGGCACACTTTTGCGCACGGCGGATTCTCACATGCGCGGCAGACAACGATTACAAAACCTCGCTCTATGCCACCCGCAGACCTCACTCTTATCGCCGACTTGTCAAACCCGCCTCTACCTACCCTCCGCGAACATGCAAACATGCATTCCATACACCCAATGCATTTGTTCACATCCAGCGCCGCTAATTTTTTTGCCATATCCGTACCCCAGTAATAATTATAAATTCGGGTGAAGTAAATACTTTTTACCTGTTTAGCGAAGATGTGCCACCTACATTTTTAGACAATCTGCGAGGTGTGTCTCCTCTTTGAGTATCTCTTTCATGCCGATTTCTCTCAAAGTATCCGTTATCGCTTTCGTCACGTTAAGGTACAATGTCTTTATTTCATTACCATGGATTTTCACACAAATAAATTGTGTAATGCGAACCATAGATTCAGAGCAAATTTAGGCTGGTTAGGGCTTCTATCGGCATTTAGCATCGTTTTCTGCCTGTTTTAATATTACGCAAATAAGCTT
>PIXU01000061.1 GCA_003601795.1 Candidatus Methanophagales archaeon | reverse complement strand
TCCATGTCCATTGGACAGTTTCACCAAAAGCATCATCAAAATCGTATGGTGTTACATTGTCAAGCTCCCAGCCATAACTTACAATTGTATCTCCCATGTCTGGGTCGTATGATTTGCTACCGTTAAGCGTCACCGAAGAATTCACACAACCAGTATAAGGCCCATTCGGGTCTGATACCGGTGGTTGATTAGGTGGTAGAGCAAGAGTAACTGCTCTAATCCTTTCATTGTTGGTCCAATCGTCATCTATTGGAATAGTGGCATTCACAATGAGATTGTAATTACCAGGTGCAAGCCTACTCGTATCCCATGTGTCGCCGCCGCTTGGCGCATAATGATACTTACCAACTTTTATTGTCCATATATGTGTAGCTATTGTCTGACTCCATGTTGAGTTTGCAATCTTCACTGTCACGTTAACAGTTTCATTATAGTCGCCTTCATTCACGATTTTGTAGTAAATGCTGTATGTGCTGCCAATTGTCAAGTTTTCGCTCGCTGATATCTCCGTCCCATCATACTTTATTTTTATACCATTCGTCTCGGGCGCATAATCAATTGAGACATTTATGTCATGAATTGGCATTCTGAGTGTTTTTGCAGTATCATTCATCCATGTTTTATTTACATTACCAAAACTATCAACAGTTCTTATTCCTATCTCATAAATTGTATCCGCATTGAGTCCTGTGGCGTTGTATGAGTGCTCGGGAGCAGTAACATTTTCCTTGAATTTACCATTTATCCATACTTCGGCATGGCTAAAGTCCGCATCTGGTGGATTTGTCCAGTTCCACAGTATCCATGTAGTTCCTACATTTATTTCGTTCAAATCAGAGACGCTTGTAGGTGGTGTAACATCTTTTACAATTATACGCCATGTTTTTGTAGTATTCTGACTAAACGGACTGTCGTCAGTCACCGTAACCTTAACAAACTTCCCGCTATCAGAGATGTTTGCGAAATATGTCCAATTGTCTGATGTGGAAACCTCTACACCATTTAATGTCCATTTATATGTCATGGAATCGCCATCTGGATCCGATGCAGTAACATTGAATACTAATGAGTCGCCTTCATTTACAGTAGGAGCAGGTGATATTGGAGCAAAGGATTCTATAACTGGAGCACTATTTATGCTCAATACCGTGACTTTCGCCCATGCAGTATCATTTAGTCCAGTGGTGTCTGTCACTCTAAGACCGACCCAACCGGAGTATTCAGTATTCCAAGTCCAATTCACCACAGCACCCACCGCATCATCAAACTCTCCATCACAGTCAAAGTCCCATGTGTATGTCAGCAGGTCACCGTCTGGGTCTGTGGATGCAGTGCCATTGAAAGTTATAGGTGAGCCTTCATATCCAGAGTAAGGGCCACCCGGAACAGATACTGGATGATGTAGTTCGACTAATGGAGTATAGTAATTGATCACTTCCGTTGCATTGGCTGATAGTGCCTCAAAATCTGGTATAGATTCGTTAATCAATGCCTGAAGCTCTTTAATCATTGAGTACTCGTTGAAATCCGTTAGTCCTGTTGTATTTATCCTGATTATCCATTCTTTTAGTGACTCAATTTCAGTGTCATTCATCCCGAAATCCTTCATGTTTTGAATTTCTTGTTCCGTGAAACCGGAAGTGGCGATGCGTTGCTGGAAAGCAATGACATCCGCTGCGTAAATTGTCTTATTTCCGCCTGCTCTCTTCACCTCCCTGGCATAAGCATCAAGCACTTGAACTGCATCCCTATAATTGACAACAAGCATATCCGCGAACTTCTTTATAGCCTTCGCTTGCAGGAGTATATATGTGTAATTTCCAGCCGCTTTTGCCCCCTCATATCTCTCAATGGATTTTGTCAGGGCCTGTAAGATTGCATCTTGCTGTGCAAGATTATTTGCAAGATTTGTCTGAGCGATCACAAAGTTGCTTTCTTCAAGTGCAATATAATTTTCAATAGATCCTAATTCAGCGATTTCTGTATAATTAGAGTCCAGTGGGTCGTCTGCTAACGCTTTGTAGTGGTCGTGCAGCGGTCCTGAAAGTCCTTTTATAATTTTCATGCCTATGCTTACGGCAGCAGCGTTATAAGAAGTTGGTATAATAAAGCCGATAGCTGTAACTCCTAAGGCTATCCCTAAACTCCATGTTGTAGGCCATCCTGCGATAGCAAAGCTAAGAGCTGTTTCTGTGAAACCTATGACAGTAAATGACCATTCTAAGCAGTGAGGATAAACTTTCCAGAACTTCGAAAGATTTCGTGCATCTGCTTTCACTTTACTTACATCTATCTCTGGAGGAGGCCCCACCCCAGTTACAGTGAAGGCATTGCTTTGATAGATATCTATGCCATCAATGTTTCCATTCCGATTTTCATCCACAAAGATATCATAGGTCCCTGGCGTAAGAGGCGGTAACCATAAAATTTCTCCGATAAAACCTCCACCCAGGAGCGTGCCCATGATTGTCTTTTTGGTCACTCTTACTCCTGACTTGTTAACAACATAGATATCAGCCGTTGGGAATATGAAATCCTCTGGAGTTGGATCAAGGTCCCCTGTTACATATACCACCTCATTTACGCCGAATGTGTATTTCGGTACACCCCCCTCATCTGATGCCCAAATTTGGTTGGGACTGGCAGATGCTGGCATTGCCAGAACACTTATGATCGTCACTGATATAAGGAAAACTACTGTAATCCACTTTCGTGCCTCTTTTCGCGTTTCTTTTCTCATATATTCTTTCGTTTCCATCACCTCCTTCCTTCTTTATTATTCGAGACATGCCATCCTCTTTTAGTGTTCTCTTATTCAGCCGCTTCATGGATTTGCACCATGCAAGCGGCACTTTCCTCATTTCTACCTTCATCTTCGCAAAGGAAAAAAATAGGAGGGGAACAAGAATCCCCCACAATCTTTCGCCAATGAGCGATGCGCCATGAGATTATGGACAAATATCACTGCATTTCTCACCGCAGAACTTTGGCACGTCCTCTATCACATGATGATTTCCGTATGCATCGTCATACTCAACTCGCCAGCATATTCCTTTGTTCGGGTCCTGCGGGTTCGTCATGTCAACCTCAAGCTCGAAGAAATCTTTACTCCATGCACTGC
>PIXU01000059.1 GCA_003601795.1 Candidatus Methanophagales archaeon | reverse complement strand
TGCGCGGAAGTGGAGAACGTTCCCCTCACTCACATTCGCTGAACTTGTTACAACTTGATAGTAGTTTGAACTCGCATTCGTCTCTGCTGTGAATACCTCTGTGGTGTTCAGGTTCGTTATCGTCACGTTCGGATTCAAAACAGGCGCACCCGTGCTGTCGTTAACCCAGCCATAGACGAAGAACGGTGCAGGTGCAGGTGGTGCTTCTTCATATTCCACCACGAGGAACGCATTTGAGGGCATCATGCCTATGTCATGAATGTCGCCGATTCCTGCATAGTTATTACAATCAGTGAGATAATCTTTAACAGTACTCAAACTTATAGCGACCTGTGGGTTCCATCCTACTTCCATGTATATAACGCTGTTCGAAAGGTTGCAAGCATTGGGGTCCATACCACCGCAATACACATCTTTTCCAAGTGAGATGTTGTTGAAAAACAGTTCACCGCCGTCATCGAAAGTATTTGCCCACGGATTAACAATGCCAAGGCTTGCATTCACTATCCTGCCATTAATACATCCCTTGAAACTTGCATTTGTAATTGCTTCCCAGGGGTGTATATATCCATTTTTCACCTCGAGCACATCTGCTCCTTCGTTTATCCAGTATTCGATCATTGGTTTTGTTTCATCTTTGTATAGTATTAGTATACCAGGACCTGCTGGGCAAACAGAGCCGCTACTTTGAGTACACTTAACCGTTATTTCATAAGTTCCGCTTTCCTGGATATACTGCGTCACATCATATACCCAGTTTCCCCAGTAAAGATCAAAGCCGCCCCAGCACTTTCGGTCATCATACTTTTTGTCCACTGAAAGAACATACGTTCCTGTTTGGTTTTTTATCTTGACTTCCATTTGTGGGGGAGAACCCTGCGGATAAACCCAGGTATAATAAACATTGAGCCGTGCAAGTTCCACTTCCGCTCCTTGCGGTAGACTGATATTATACGTCCCGGTCCTCGATTCTCCCGGTCCTAATCTACCATATACAGAATCTCCCGTTGTGAACAGCAGTCCACCTCTAAGTTTTCCGTGCACAAAATTCTCTAAGGGTTCGTCAGCGGCATAGCCGTTCCAATAAGCAGTCTCTTGCCTGGTTAACTCATTATTGTTCTCATTAGATTCAATAATGTCATCATCGCAGTCAGCAATTGCCTTTAGCGTATATGCTTTTGGACTGCAGCCATCTGCACAATCGCAGCCAATCGGCGTCCATTCAAAGTGTACGGTGGTGGAATTTCCGGCATCCAAGCCAGATACGCTTCTCTTACTACCTATGAGTTCTTCATTTATGTACAAGCACACATTGAAAGCTCCGGCATCTTCAGTGCCAATGTTCTCCACCGTAGCAGCAATCTCGTTCGAAAGGTTGAACCAGGGGTCTTGAGAAGTTCCATAAGCGCCTTCATGGTAGGCATCTATCGCCGTTATGTTCAGGTCTATACCCGGTATTATCTCCGGTTTGCATTCGAATGTCCCGTTGTGCGTTACATGCAGAATAGGATCCCCCCAATCATCAGGCAGTGCGGTGTTTCTGAAGTCAAGGTATGAAGTGCAGTCGCAAGTCTCATTTATGCAATGTAATGTGATATTCGCGAGTAAGTTGTCGCCACTGGCGCCATCTATACAACATCCGAGTATACGAACAATTCCTGCATCTGTTCCATAAGGATAGCTCCAGCCGTGGCAACCAGGATAATACCAAGGACTGCCTGTGAAATTCACATCTGTAATGTTGACACAACTTGTATCAAAATATATGTCTACCTGAGGACCATAACAGTCGACAGTTGTATTGACTCGGACCTGCACGGTGGTATTATTTTGGCAGTATATACCGGTGCTATTCTCAGGCAAGAAATAAACGCAATTTGCAGGATATGAAGGTTGTTCTCCCTCTATTACAACTGTCCCATCATTGACCTCGGTCTCAATGGCTGTGCCGTTTGGATCGCCTAACAGCACGTTACTCAGGTCCAGATTGCTTGTTCCCGGTTTGACTGCTTTGAAGGTGATAGATGCCAGCACGCCGGGGGTGGTGACGCCGTCATCCACGCCCGTTCGTGTCTCGCCGTATTCGAGCCTGCCAATCGTGTTGTTAATCCTGTTTATTATTACCGAGGTTGATGCGCCGTCCTGGCTGAGGAAAGTTCCGGGGGTTTGCGAAGTTGCATTCAGTATACTCGTGTTGAAGAACAAGTCGTATTGAGCACCGTAAATCTCATTTCCAGCAGGGTTTACTGTTATATTGAGTGTGAACGTGTCGTTATGTGAAATTTTTAGATAAGACGGCTCGACATTTATTGCTGGTGTTGCAGTTGCTGGTATTACCACTATCATGCTCAACACTGAGATTATGCCGAGAATGCAAATGGTGTTCAGTGAAGATTTTCTCGCATTGATTTTCTCAAAATGACTCCTGCTCATTTTTATCATCTCCTTTTTCGTTTCAGCATGAAGAAAGAAATTGCCAATGAGGCTATTGCGAACACGACTTCAAAGCCGGGTATTCTCCATTTTCCCTCGGATGGAGGTGTCGAGGTAGGTGTTGGCGAAGGAGAGGCGATGGGCGATGCATCGGGAGAAGGGGAAATAACGGGGGATGGCGATAATACGGGTGAGGGACTTATTGCGGGAGTAGGCGTTGGCGAAGGCGTCTCGCTTATCGAAGGTGTGGGTTTGATTAAAGTATCAGGGTAGAGAAGCCTCCAGGCATCTATTCCACCAAGCATGTTATAAACGTGTGGGAAACCATGCTGCACCAATGTTTCGCTTGCGGTTCTGCTTCTAACGCCGGTCTGGCAATAAACAATAATCTTTTTGCCCGCGTCTAATTCGCCGATTCGCGATTCTAACTCTGGCAATGGTATGAGTTTAGCTTCGAGTATGTGCTCAGCATTGTATTCCTCTTCCGACCTGACGTCTAAAAAGACGATTTGTGCGGGATTCTCTTCAAACATCTGGTGCGCTTCCTCGGCGGTGATGTCCGTGTAAGTTGGCGTGGGAGAAGGAGTAGGCGAAGTAGCGGGTTCACCTGAGACGATGGTGCAGGTTCCGCTGTTAACTGAAGTTTCAATAGGAACGCCTTCGGGGTCACTTAAAATCACATTGCTCAATTTCAGCTCGCTCGTTCCCGATGTTCCAACGACCTCAAAAGTAATAGATGCCAGCACGCCAGTATTGGTTATGCCGTGCTCCGCACCCGTTCTGAATTCGCCGTATTCAATTTTCCCCACGCTGTTATTGATCTCGTTTCTTATAACGTTAGTGGTTGCGCCATCTTGAGATAGGAATGTTCCCGGGGTTTGAGAAGTAGCCTTGAGCAGGGTAGG
>PIXU01000060.1 GCA_003601795.1 Candidatus Methanophagales archaeon | reverse complement strand
TTGAAATAGTCAAAGGATAACTTAAACTCCTCTTTGGGCTTCGCTTTTTCCTCTTTCGCTTCTTCTTCTCCCATCTCGTTACATTACACCCCCTACTAACGTGCCGGTGAGCATTGCTATCACTACGATGACCCCACAAAGCACAGACACGATTAAGGCACAGGTAAGCCCTGTTTGTATCCGAGCCTTGAATTTCGGGTCATGGAATCCCTCTATCGTCCCTCCGATGTTATACGCTGCGATGATTGCGTTGGCAATAAAAATACCCATTGCTACTATCCCTGCGGTTGCTACTGAGAAGTGTGCATAGCTGTCTGAAACGAGCACGACATAAATAAGTGCACCGCCAAATCCGCCTGAAAAACCACCCAGTATTCCCGAGACGTAACTCACTGTTGGAACTCCGTGTCCATCTGTCCGTGGTGTCTTGTATTCCGTCTGCGATTCCCTGGTTATCGGGTCCACTGCTACTCTGCCTGAACATGGCACTACACCCGCACCAAAGATGTATATCAGGTTTGCAACAAACATGGTGAACCCCATCATCAACATCGCGCCCACGGCACCAGACAGAGCAACAAGGATTACGCTTGGGTTTGTCGCCCAAAAACTCGCCACCGTTGACGCCGTGAATAACCCCGTAACTGCTGCCCCGGTCATCAGCATCACACATCCGGTTGCAATTCCCGTGGCAGTAGCCATTGCCGCTGGTGCACCACCCACAGGCATTAAGTGAACCGCAAGAGACGACAATATCCCTCCTATTATTATGCACACCAACACCAACAAAAGTGTTTCTATCATCTCTTTTCACTCCTTTTATTCTCTTTCTCTTTTCTCTTACTCATTTTTCCTTACTCCCCTACGAAAGGTCCGTATTTGTCCCTCGTCCACTTCTCCAACATCCGGTTCAGTATTGTTAGTACTGCTGCAATCACTATCCCTATTCCAATGCCCCCTGCTGCTGCGACCGCGGGATTAGCCAGCCCTTCGACTGATAACCCCCCGAGTAACATGCCTATCACTGTTCTCCAGTTCTCGAACAACACGATGAGCCCGAACGTCAAACCCGTTGCTGGACCACCGTATTTCGCACAGAAAGCCGCTACATCCTTTGACGTCCTTATACCGCAATCACCGTATCGGCAGATTTGCCCGTGGTAAACTACGCGTCTGCCCTCGCCGAATGGCTTATCCTGAAACGCTCTCTCTGTTCCATAGTGTATATCACCGGTAGACGATCCGATTGCGCCCACTGTTAGCCCCCAGATGAGGCACAGTAAAGGAAGTGGGAACGGATTGCTTGCCCCTGCAACACCAGAAAGCAGCCCCAAATTGCTCTGTATGTACGCGATAGCCGTAATGCATATCACTGCCATGAAGTTATGGGTTGCTATTGGCAGCAGATGCCCGTAGAAGACATCGAGATAAATAGGCTGCTCAAATCGTTTATGCGCTGCCTCTCTTCCCACGTAGCATGTAGACGCCCGAACCATGTGCACGAGCGACCCCACTGCTGCACCCACAGGTATTGCTAATACCGCTGCATATCCCAGAGACATACCCTTTGCCACTAACATCGGCTCTAACTTTAACAGCATCAACATTGCTATGGCCCCTGCGATGGTGCAAGAAAGCGCATAAGACAACCCTTCTCCCGAAATCGCTTTGTTGAAGTACCTGTGTATGTACCCCATCTCTGGCGCTAACTGAATCTGCGAATTCGGATTGCTCTGCGACCCTATGTCTGACTCCAAGTCCTCGAACATACATGCAATGAATGCCAAGAACGCTATCACCAACATCCATGCAAACAAACTTATTACTGGCATGAGGAGAAGTAGGTAAATAACACTTTATAAAGTTTTCTATTTTTTCGTGCGGGAAACATTATAAGCAAAAAGAGGAAACATAAATAGCTTTCGTTTTGGGTGAAGGTTATAACTCGAACGGGTAATAAAACCCAATTTAGACGCAGATTAACGCAGATTGAAAAATTAATTATGTGAAAGGAGGGGGAGAAGAAAATCAGTGTATTAATCCGTGTAAATCTGTGTCTTATAGAAAGAGTTATACGATGTTTACTATTTATTTTTATAACATACGCACTTTAGATAGTTGAATTGATAAAGGAGGAAAGAAGAACAATGAGCATATTTGGGAAAAAGCATCATCCACGAATACTTAAAACCGAGAAGATCAGTTACGCAGATTTGTTTTTTATCCTGCGTCTTTCGAGAGGAGACCTGACGTTAAGACCTATCTTTATCACCGCAAGTGTTGAACTTGGGAACAGCACTACCAAGTCTATATTGGCTGCTACGGATTTGAACAGTGGGAAAACGTATATTCTTGATAAGGCGGTTAAGATGACACGGGAGGCTATTTCTGAGCACGATTCTTTCTGCCATACGATAAGTTTGGTTGACCTTTCCGAAGAATCCATTGCGGATTTGGTGAAAAGGACGCTGCAGGAATCTGCGAAATCCGCAGGGATAACCGTACCTGATTTGCATTTCGTCCTTCGCTCAACGGGTGTAACCGCGAGCTTCTCAACCGTAGATGAGGTGGGAGGAGTGATAAACGCATTAGCAAAAGGATGCATGAGCGCTGGTGTGCCCCCGAGGAAGATGATTTCCCCCATGTCAGTAGAAAATATCGCACCAGAGCTGAGGAAGTATTCAAGAATAGGGAAAACTTTTTTCGACGGTGCCGTAGCCGGGAATCTTCCCCCGCCGGGGGAGTCCGTAGTGGCGAACGAAATGGAAGGGGAGCTAGTAACGGCGGGGCTTAAGGAAGCGGCTAAATGGCTTGATGTTGATTACCGTAATCCTGTGCTGTCTCTGGATTTCGGCACCACGCTCGACGGTCGTATAACCAGTGATGAACTGCCGTACGCACGTGTTATAGGCAGCTTTTGCGGTTTAGCTGGTGCAATCCCTGATGCCGTAGTATCAAAGGTTGTGAACGTAGAGCACCCTTCGGTACTTGATTTACAAAAGAAGATCAAGGGGAAAATAAAAAAGGAGGTGGTGAAAGAATACGCAGATAACATCTTCAAACTGTTACGCATTGAGCGGGTAAAAAGTGGCTCCAAGTTTGGTAGCGTCCCGGTAAACATAAAAGCCGCAGAGAGAAATGGAGTGGTGTTAATTGGAGTGGATGCGGGGAATAACCTCTCAGGGCTGCCTGAAATAGCGGATATCGGTGCAGAACTCGTAAGAGAGGAAGGGGAACAGTATCTTATGCCCGTAATAGACGCCCTATCGGGACGTGTGGTAGAAGAATTAGTAGGGATAGCAAAAGCGGAAGGCTTATTACTGCCTAATACAAAAATAGGAATAACGGGTAGAGCAGGGATAACGGGGAAAAAACCCGAGATAATACTGGAAAAGCTAAGCGAATTGTTTGGAAGAAAGATGGATGCGGAAGTGATTTTTGCGGATGATGCACTGGCGCGGGGCGCTGCGGTTCTTGGCAGGTGTATGCACCAGTTTGGAACACCTGAGAACCCGATAGGCGGAGTTCAGGGCCATGGCTGTGTATATGGCAAGCGGGTAAAGAAGCAGAAGGGAGGGGTTTGAGGTTGGAATGGCGGGGGGGATAACCATAAATACTAAATCCGAAATCCTAAACAGACCCCAATGGCCAAAATCAAAAATTCAGAACTGAGTTCAAAAGGACAAATAGTGATTCCTTTGGAGATGCGAGATTTTTTTAGTAAATAACGCAAACTTTTTATAGTCCTTAGATATTAGGTATTTTTATAATACGATAAACTCAATAGAGATTACCAATAGGGGGCATTGAGATGGAGATAAAAGTAGAAGGAGGCGGGGAGTTTGCAAACGCAAGTTATACGAGCGTTTGCAATGACGTGTTCAGGGATGTAGGGCTACGGAGTAACATAGAGCGAGTATATATGTATTGCAACGCTGCGGAACATGTTTTTATTATTTCTATTAAAATCGGCAGAGTGCCAAGCCCTGTGAAGGTATGGGATGTGACGCTACGCGAAGGGGATAAGTTAAGGATTACAAAGGAGGAATATGCGCCCAAACTGCTTGCCCTGCTGTGGGACCGATATGGCGAGCGAGTGCAGCAGGAGAGCAGATTGATAATAAGGTTTGAACTGGAGGAGGAGGAAGTAGCGAAACTTAACGAGTTGGTCGTCTACGACCCGAAGGAAGATTTGACCGTCAGGATGTTAGATGGGATAGACAGGATATTACCCGAGGGTGCACGCGTGCGGTATCCAATCCCCTTTGCAGAGGGACAGGAGGGAATGACCATTATCGCTTCAGAGAACCCCATATCGGATGAATGGAAGGTAAAAGCGAAGGAGCTGATAGGAGGGGTAGCTCTGAGTGGAGGAGGTGCATAATGTACAAAATAATGATGTTTTCGGGTGGCGTATACAAATTTAACGAACTAAGAGAGATAGTTGAGGATATAGGCGGTTTTATATTGCAGTCAATGGTGATGCAGACCGAGACAATGATGCACTTGGCGTTCCCTGTCGAGGAGGAGCCACGTATCAGGGCTAAAGCGAAGGAATTAGGAGGTAAACTAAAAGACTTGCCACTGGGTGGTGCGGAGATAATGGTGGTCGTTCCTTCGCTGGGTAAACATCATGCTGTTGACCCTATGTGTGACATAGCGGAGTTTTTACGCAGAAATGGTGCGATTACAGATATGATGGGGTTAGCGAGAGGCGTGGGAAGGAGGATAGCACAGATGACCGTAGAGGAAAGGGCGATAATAAATGAATGCGATGCCGCGGTATTTGTGTTCGGTAATTTTAAGGAGTGTATCGAGGAGAAGGTAAAGCTATGCGAAATGATAGACGTGCCATACATCATCGTTGGAGGACCACCGGCATCGGACGTTGACTTACCACATTATGTCGGCGGAGTGGGAAGAAGGACAAGCAGGATGAAACGAAAGGAGGATATAGAGAAATTAAATGAAATGGCAATGGCGTTGGCAGACGTACTGGAAGAGAAAAGGATAGAACTGGAAGAGGACCCCTTAGCCACTTCTCCTTTGTTCATTAAAGAGATGATAGAAATGCTTCTAACACCAAAAGCTACAGAGGAATTCCCTATTGTGATTCACATGGATGGTTTGCGGGTGAAAGTAGAAGCAGAGGACGAAGAGAAGATAAGAGATATAGAAATAGGGAAAAGAAAGCTTTCTGAGATTTGCGAGATAAAAAAATCGTTATACGAGGGGTATCTACTGGAAATATTACCAGAAGCAGTAGCAGGGGAGATATTTTAAATTAAATTAAATTCTTACGATGGGCGCACACCCCACCATTTCCACTGGAAGGTGCCTCTGCCACTCAGGCTGATGAAATCGACAGAAGAAAATAAAATATAGACACAGATTAATACAGATTAACGCAGATAGACGATAATTAAATAAGTCCGCGTGAATCAGTGTAAATCTGTGTCTTGAATAGAAGGAAGCTATACTTTATATACAGCATTCAACATTCGTTTTTGGCGTTTCGTTTAGTTTCTATCTTTTCAGAAAAAGCATTGCAGCCGATTGCGGCCGAAGTGTTGCGACGGACTACAGATTAAATTAAGAGCACAACAATATATAAAATCATCGTAAGGAACATAATGCTACCATGACAAAGCTACAAATCCCCTACGGCTCACGGCTGATAGATGTGAACACAGCAGGTAAACTGTTAGAGCACGAGGGCGGTATTGACAGAAGTAAAACCCAACCTAAAGACCGTGATGTGGAACGAATAAGGCACGCCCTGCAAAACCCCATCGGCACAAAAAAACTGCGAGAGATAGTGGACAGGAAAAAAGACGCAAAAATAGTGA
>PIXU01000058.1 GCA_003601795.1 Candidatus Methanophagales archaeon | reverse complement strand
ATAAACCCTCCCATTCGCATCTGTAAATTTAGTGCAGTTTATCCTGCCATTTGGTGTGAGTAAGGATGTATTATGATGAATCTGTGGATAAGAGCCCGTTATTATTGTGAATTTATACTCCTCATCTACGTACAACTTAAAAGGTTCAGTGAAAGAAAGATTATACCAATCTCCTCCATAGCCTTCCCATGGTAAAGTCTCGATACCCCATGAATCGTTATAAATCCTTGCGTATTCGGCATGACCTCCTGTGCCTGAGCAGGGATAGGTGTAAAGTTTGGACACATTAATCGTTTGATTTGGTATGATTATGCCTGTATGGTTTCCCATGATGCTTGGGTATGTTCCCTCTCCAGTATCAAATACCAATATTTCAGGTTTAACTTCTAATGGTGGCGCTGATATCCCCCTTCCTATAAACTCATCCACTTTGATTGGAGCCCGGAAAGTCCCATTTCCATTTCCTCTGAAGAAAAATGTACCTGAATCACCTCCTCCTCCATAAGGCTTCGCATTTGCAACAACATCCAAATTACCGTCTCCATCGAAATCATAGGCATCGGCATAACCAGCACCGGAATATTCGCCTCCTGATTCAATACTTGGATTTGTATCATATGCTTCTCCAAAATATGTGAAATTCCCTGTGCCATCTCCTTTATACAGCCAAGTTTGTCCCGGCTCTCCGTCATCATCTTGCCCAACAATGGCATCACAATGTCCATCATTATCAAAATCGCCTGCTACCACTGCTCGTGTGTCGCCTCCTTTATAATCTATATTATCAAATGCAAACTTATATGTAAACGTTCCATCTCCATTTCCGATATATAAGTAAACAAGGTCAGTTCCATATTCTCTATACTCGGCTATTAAGAAGTCCATGTTTCCATCTTCATTAAAATCGCCAGTGTCTATGCCTGAAAGAAAATTTAGTCCACTTCCGGTAACAAGCCATTCTGCATTGATCGTAGATTTTGAAAATGTGTTGTTTTTATTATATGTAAATAGATAGATATAAGCCCCGGAACTTGATACAACATAGTCATAATATCCGTCATTGTTGAAATCTGCTGTTGTAGACTCGCCACTATATTCACTCAGGGCTAACCCTTCAGCAACTTTTGTTTGTGCAAATCCTCCGGTACCATCGTTTATGAAAAGATAGGAATCTCCCCATTTACTCTGTATTGTTAAATCCAAATCCCCGTCATTATCAAAATCTGCAATTGCTGAGCCTAAACATCCACTTTCAATATTCCCAATAAGCTCTTTGTCGGCAAAACTTCCATTACCATAGCTTGGAAAAACGTAAACATTACCACTTGAGTCTCCAGTAACAAAGAAATCCACATAAATCGTCTTCGGGCTAGCTATCTCATTTACTGTTAGCGTTATGCTTTGAATATCTGTTAATCCACCACTATCATTAACCATGAGCGTGACCGTATGCGTTCCTACTGATAAGTTCGTAGTGCTGAATCTATTCCCAACGCCAATTACTCCGTCAATATCTGATGTCCAGAGCAGTGAGGAATTGGCTAAAACACCATCTTCGGGGTCTGTTCCGGTTCCATTAAATTCTATCGTTTCGCTTTCGTTGTATATTGAGCCATTTTCTGGAGAGACAATCGTTGCAGTCGGTGCATAGTTTATTTCGATTGAATCCAGGTCTTTAGTTTCATCAGTTTCACCATCACCATCTGTATCCACAAGCATTGTGTAATTCGTTGTAGTCAGATTAATAGGCAGGATCGCAGTTGTATTCTGTGTGATTGAGACATTGTAGTAATGTATTGTTGTGAGGTAATCAGTAGTTCGCTGTTCAACTGTAAAATTAAAGGACTCTACTTCCAAAGACTTCATTTGCTGCTGTGTTGTAAAGTTTGAAACTATTTCAAAACTGTAATTATCGCTCGTGTTGTATAATATTATCGTCTGTGGTGTATCACCACTGTATCGGATATAGAAGGATTGTGGAATATTTCGTTCTGTATTTGTATAATTTACACCCGTATGCCTGCCTTGAGAATCATATGCATGCAAATCTACTGGAGACTCAACAAAAGCCTTTATTGTAGGTGGAGAAGTGTATAATACATTCGACCAATAAGGGAAAACACCGGTATTGTTAGCTTTAATCTGCCTGAAACCGGGAATATTTCTATTTGTGCAATCCACACTCCTTGTTTGTATGAACAAAGGTCTGATACTGCTATGAACATCCACTTGATAACCATCTGGAGTGAGAACCATGTCCCTATGGGTGTGTCCTGTGAGCACTATTTGAGCATTATTTAATTTACAATAATTAATGAATCGCTCTCTATTATTTCCAATAACACCTTTTTCCGATGGGATATTAATTGCTGGAACATGCATAAAAATAATCTTTGGTAAGTCTTTATTCAGGTTTTCCAGTTCATTTAACTGGTCGTCTGTCAAACCGCTACTTATACCACTTTCATCTGTCACAGTTCCTGAATCCAAACCGATGAGCAGATACCCACCATAATTAAAGGTATAATTATCCTTTTCTATTAAAATCGAAGCATCAGGGGGATATTTTATATATTTATGATAGCTCTCCAGATTATCATCCCCAAACCATTTATGAGTATATCTCTCATGATTTCCAGGTACAATATAAACAGGTATTGATGGATCTAACGATTTCAAAAGGTCGTCAAACTCTTTGTAGTATGTTTCTGCTTCGACCTCACGTCTGCTATTGCTATTGTTTTCTACAAAATCTCCTGTAAGCAAAATAAACCTTAGTTTGGTGTTTGGATTGTCTTTCAGAATATTTATTTCATTGATAGTTCTGGAAAATATCTCTACCATATTTGGTTTTCCAATGTGAACATCAGTTAGATGAATAAACTCGAATTCTGATGTTTCAACAGGTGTCCCCCAGACCTCTATTTCTCCAATGAACAGCCAATCTCTTTCCCATGCAGTCCTTGTCTTTTCAAATTTGATAGTAACATTCGATGCAGTTATATCCCCTGTTTGTTCTGTCCATGCACCTGAATAAGGCGTTCCTGGGTTAGTTGGTGTTCTTCCAAAGGGCGATTCCATTATATCAGCGTTCCATGTCTCTGCCCTTTGGCAATTGCCCATGTTGTATCTAATTTTGTTGATATTGTAAGTTCCTTGTAAATCAATTGTGACAGTTACAACCATCAACTCATTATAATCATCGTTTACCCATGCAACACAACCATCTTCAATACCTGACGAGACAGGTTGATAGTCCAAACTACCGTCTGTTATATCTGAAGGCCGTTCTCCAACATGGTCATGGGGTTCATCTGCTCCATTAGTAGTAACTGTGACAGGTTTTCCGAGAGCAATAAGGGTTTGGATATTAATATCCCTATAATATCCGTAAGTACAATGTTCACCACTGGAAGTCTGTTTTATTCTAATTTTTACGTTCTGACCTGCAAAATTGCTTAGATTAAACTTTTTTGTCTCCCCCTGACCAACACCTCCATCAAGTTGGACCGGAATGAAACTCCCAAGTTGATGGGTATTATTACTGGAATCAATTAAAGATACAGTCACGGTGACAGGATCGCCGCACCAACCATTAATGTTACGAGCTCCCCAAACAGTTAAAGTTAAAGATAAGGAAGAGCCATCTGATGGCAAGTCAAAATACTTTTCGATATAAGATATACTATTAAAAGGCGTATCCATTATAAATGTACCAGTATCTGCATTCACGCTGTATACAGGATAGTAATCACAATATCCTGGTCCACCTGCCGGTACTATTTTCTCAGGGACCCAACGCCATATGGAGCCTTGAATGTTGACATCAGTTGCTGTTGGAATGACTGGTGTGGTTTGGGTATTAATATCCCTATAATATCCGTAAGTACAATGTTCACCACTGGAAGTCTGTTTTATTCTAATTTTTACGTTCTGACCTGCAAAATCGCTTATATTAAACTTTTTTGTTTCCCCTTGACCAACACCTCCATCAAGTTGAACAGGAACGAAACACCCAAGTTGATGTGTGATATTATTAGAATCAATTAAAGATACAGTCACGGTGACAGGATCGCCGCACCAACCATTAATGTTACGAGCCCCCCAAACAGTTAAAGATAAAGAAGAGCTATTTGATGGCAAGTCAAAATACTTTTCGATATAAGATATACTATTAAAAGGCGTATCCATCATAAATGTACCAGTATCGGCATTCACGCTGTATACAGGATAGTAATCATAATATCCTGCTCCACCTGCCGGTACTATTTTCTCAGGGACCCAAAGCCATGTAGAACCTTGAATATTAACATCTGTTGCTGCTGGTTTCTGTTCCAACGAATAAACCTTACTCCTCGCATCAGGATAATTCGCTACGATATAATACTCCGTCACCTCTGCAACCGTTCCCGGCTTGAGTGCGAACTCATCCACAGTTGCCAAATAACCCGGCTGCGTATTAATATCGAACCGATTAGCCGCCCATTTCGTGGTATGGTCTTTGCTATAAAGCGTCAGTCCAAAATTCTGGTCATTCACAAACGAAGCCCAGTATTCCGTGGGATAAAAATACGTATTCGCCGACCCCGGCGACTGTTGGGGTATGCTGAGTTCAACAACGGTATCGGTCGTCCACGGCTTGCTGCCATTATACGTAATGCACCTGTACAAACTCTTATTAACGTATGCGCAAGGAAACTCTTGGTCGTAGAACGTATGAACCTCAGTTCCCCAATGAGTCATCTTATAATTCACTTTTACAGCTTCGCCTTCAAGCGAGACCCATTGCTCCACATACCCGTCTGCAAGCTCACCGGTATTCCAATCGCGTGGCTGCGCTTTCGTATAAATCAGATTCGGCTGAACCGTATAATCCAAAACAGAACTACCTTTATCGTATTTATCTCCACCCTGAACCGGATTCCACGCACTGCTATTGTCATAGAACGCAACCTGAGCAAGCCTGCCTGCATCGTGGTCATCTATCAGATTGAACCCCTGATGGCTGATTTCACTTATTGCACCGCCCCAATCCAGATTGACGCCAACTCTGATTATGCCGTTATCTAAATATTTCAGAGTTGGCGGGATATTATAAGCGAAGAAAAATTTTTGCGTGCCAGGTCGGTAAACGCCAATGTTATCGTCGCCATCTCCGTT
>PIXU01000057.1 GCA_003601795.1 Candidatus Methanophagales archaeon | reverse complement strand
TCTTGTGGAAATATGTGTAATCTTGTGGTTACTTTTAAGTTTTACCTCGTGGATGCTTTCTTCTTCCTCTCTCCCAACCTCCGTATCAATCCTAACCCTTTCTCCTCTATTTCTTTCGCTTCAATGTACCCCTTTCCCACTGCACCCTCGACTATCTCCTCTCCTGTTTTCGTGCGAGCGAAAACCGTTGACCACCCGTCTTCAGAGCCCACCGACCCCACGGAAATATCAGCAAGCTCAGCCGTGTAATCAGCGCAAACCGAGCATCCTTCGCCCTCATAACGCTTTATCTCGTCCAATGGAATACCATAACTATTACCTTTATCGTCATAAACCAGAAACTCCTTGCCCTTTATGTCGAACTTCCGCACGCGTTCTAAATCCAGACTCAGCTTATCCTTCACGAAATCCAATAACCCCTCTTTAAAATTCTCCATGCAGAACAACCCAATCAACAATTTTATGCGCTCTTTTCCTACTTCATACGGCTGTTCTGAAGTTTGAACTTTTCTCAAACCCTGTATTTGACATGGCAGTCCCACGAATCCGATGTGTTCGCAGCCTGCACCCATCGCTTCTTTAATACCTACCACACCGGGATAAATCGTATATTTCGTGCCTGCACTCCCCTTCAAGTCTTCGTAACTTTTCGCAACTTTTGGTATCGGTCTCCACTGGTCGTCTGAGGTCGTGGTAACGGCACAATCCACTATCCCTGTCTCAAGCGCATAAGCAAGCAGTGAGGTAACCGCACCGCCATCCTGCCCTTTTATATCCCCCTTCTTTGACCGAACCGCATAACAGCTTCGATAAATACCGAGAACGTCTCCTTCCGCCTTTTTCCTCGCTTCCTCCTCGCCAAATATTCGCGCCTCTATTTCTGACACCGGCAAGAACGTCCTGGGGCAGAAGGCATAGCACATCCCGCATATCGTGTCGTATTCTTCGACTAACACGGGTTTGAGTTCATTTTCGCTTGTCTTTATCTCTATCTTATCGCAAAACGCCGCACATGTGCCACAAAGACAGCAAATTCGGTTATCCAATACGTCTCGCTTCAAAAACGAGAATCCCTGCTCTAAAAAAACCGGCAACCTTACATATTTTCGTTCTTCAGTTTCAGTTCCCATTTTTCGCGTTCACTCCTGATTTATATTATTTTTTATTGTTGATTTTTATCATCTATCTGCGTTAATCTGTGTCTATAATTTATTTTTCATTTCACCCCCGCCTTCTCCCTCAGTTTCAAATACTCCTTCTCCACCCGTGCCTGTATTTTATCTATGATGTCCTCCGTAAGATGCCTGAACCGCCTTTGCGGTTTCATGTATTCACGCACAGGTTTCAAGTCCGTAAAATCGTAATTCAGCCGATATTCGCCGTTGATTACCTCGTAAAGCGGGAAAACACCCGTTTCCACTGCCAGCCGACCTATTTCTATCGTTAGTTCCGGCGGTGACCGCCAGCCCGTAGGACAGGGAGAAAATATGTGCACGTAAGCAGGTCCTTCGATTTCTAATCCTCTTTTAACTTTATCCATCAAGTCAAACGGATACGAAGGACAAGCCGTCGCCACGTAGGGTATCTTATGTGCAACCGCGATTTCGGGCATGTTCTTCTTCCACGTCGCCTGCCCTATGCTTTTCTTTCCGTATGGTGCTGTGGTTGTCCACGCACCGTAAGGCGTTGAAGAAGACCTTTGTATTCCCGTATTCATATACGCTTCATTATCAAAACAGCAATATAAAAAGTTATGCCCGCGCTCCATAGCGCCTGACAATGCCTGCAATCCTATATCCGAAGTGCCGCCGTCACCTGCGAATCCGACAAATTTTACGTTCTTATCAGGTATTTTACCTTTTCTTACCCTCGCTTTATACGCCGACTCTATACCTGACACCACCGCTCCCACATTCTCAAATATCGTGTGAATCCAGGGGACGCACCACGAAGTTTGTGGTAACACCGATGAGAAAACCTCTATACATCCTGTAGCATTAACGATAATCACGTTTCTTCCCAGCGCTTTGCACACGTGCCGAACCGCAAGCGCCTCTCCACAGCCTATACACGCTCGATGCCCGGGAGCGAAGTTCTCTTCAGTTGTAACCAGCCTCGGCACAAACAAATCCGTTTCTTCTTTTTTCATCTTTCTCTCCTCACTCTCTTATTCCTATCATTTCCGTCTCGACTTCCTCTCCTCGCTCTATTGCTTTCACTTTTTCCAAAGCACTCTGTATCATATATTCAAATCCTTCTATCGGTATATCGCGTCCCCCGAGCCCACCGATAAAACCTACCACATGCGGTTTCTTTTGCTGGTCATACAATGCCGATTTTACCTCTGAGCAAACAGGACCGCCCATTCCAAACGATACACAGCGGTCTAACACCACAAGCACCTCCACGCCCTTTACTGCCTCTCTGAACTCCTTGAATGGAAAAGGTCGCCACAATCGTAATCTTATAAGTCCTACATCCTCTCCTTTAGCTCGCAGTTCATCTATCGCAAGCATTGCCGTCTCACTGTAACTTCCCATTGTCAATAGCGCAATTTTCGCATCTTCCATCCGGTATTTCTCAACCGGTGCGTAATACCTGCCGAAACGGTCGCCAAACACTTTCCATGTCTCTAATATTTTCGGCATTACATTCTCAAATGCGACTTCCTGCGCGCGCTTTGTCTCCGGATATATAAACGGCGGACCATAACAGCCCATACTCACTGGCTTGTCCGGGTCTAACGCAAAAGGATGTTTGTAGTCAGGAATGAATCCCGCTACTTCTTCAGCATCCGGCAAGCGCATATCTTCGATTACGTGCGACAGATGAAAACCGTCAATATGCACCATCGTGGGGAACAAAACCTCATTATCCTCCGCTATTCGAAACGCACACAGCGTCAAATCAAATGCCTGCTGGTTGTTCTCTGCCAACATCTGTATCCAGCCTATATCCCGAACAGCCATCATATCTGAATGGTCGCACCACACAGAGAGTGGCGCTGATAAGGCACGGTTCGCTACCACCGCAACCACAGGCAGCCTCATTGAAGAGGGTATGTACAGCACTTCATGCATTAATTCCAAGCCCTGACCCGCGGTGCACGTAAACACGCGTGCCCCTCCTGCCGATGCACCTACACATGCGCTCATCGCACTATGCTCGCTCTCAACGCAGATGAACTCGGCATCCAGCTCGCCCTCTGCTACCATTTCTGATAATCTTTCTACGATATGCGTCTGCGGTGTAATCGGATATGCGGCAATAACATCTGCATTTGCCATCCGAACCGCTTCGGAAACAGCAAAAGAACCTTCCAGACCCACTACTTTTTCTTTCTTCATTTCTTTGCTAAACCTTTTCTTTCTAAGAAAAGGTTTGTGCTAAAAGAAAAACCGTTTCTTTTGATTGAAATAATTTTCGGTTTTTCCGCTAACCAACCTCCTTCATTCTTCTTTCCAGCGTTATCCGGTCATTTTCATTGTAGATTCCCTTTATATCCAATCATACCATTGAAGTTTTATCTTCTATTTCTTCGATGCTTCGCATTTTTCGCCGCCCTAATTGCAAAAGCAATAAGACTTAAGCCCTGCTCAAATGTTTCGATTCCTGAGAATTTTCTCGCTCTTAATGCTTCTCCTATCCATTCTCTCTCTCTTTCCTCTTTTATTTTTTCCCTCAGCTGTTGCTTCTCCACTTTGCGCCTCACGATTTTTGCTGGTTTATCCTGTATCCTCTATTCCTCCACTTCCTCAACCATCGTTATTACGCCTCTTGGGCATTCATGCGCGCAGATCCCGCATCCCTTGCAATAATACAAATTGGCTTCAAAGAATCCATCTTCGGTTTCCTCAATGCACGCCTCCGGACAGTAGATATAGCATATCCCGCATTTTATGCACTTCTCGTTCTCACGAACTGGCCTTTCCGACCGCCAATCACCTGTTTTGTACTCGTTAGCACTTCCGGGCTCGGTAACCACACAGCCGAGTTCCAGGTCTTTCCAGCCTAATTTTTCTCCGCTCATTTTTAGCTGACCACCGTTTCTTTATACGCTCTTCTCATCGCTGCGATGTTCTTCGCCGCAACCTTTCCAAAACGTTCTTCCATTGGCGCCTCCAGGGACGCCAACTTAACTATTCCCGTTGCTTTTACCAGCGCTCCTATCATCGTCGTATTGACAATAGGTAACCCCAGAACCGCCCTCGCAATGCCCATTGCATCTACGGTTGCCATTTTATTCGCCTCTATTTTTGTTTTCATCTCCTCATGCGATTTTATCGTGTTGACTATTGCCATTCCATCCTTTTTAAGCCGTGAAACGACATCGCCAACCCCTAGCAGACCAGGGTCAAGCACGAGCAGCACATCAGGCTCATTTATCTCCGCTCTGACTTTTATTCGTTCTGTTTCGTCCACGCGCAAGAATGCAAGAACGGGTGCTCCCCGTCTCTCAGGACCAAAAGAAGGCATTGATTGCGCATGTTTACCCTCTAAGATGGCTGCATGTGCGGCTAACTCCGCTAACGTAACTCCTCCTTGCCCTCCTCTTCCATATATACATATCTCTATCATTTCAATACACTTTTTCTTTTTTATTGTACATAAAGTATATTTTTTGCCACAGAGTACCCAGAGAGCACCGAGTATTTTTTCCCTCTGTATCCTCTGTGGTCTCAGAGGCTATCATTTTTGGTTTTTTTCTTGAAGAAATGTTTTTGGCGAAATATAATCGCCGTATTTCTCCATTGCAAGGATTAGTCTTTGTTTTTGTTCTTCTAACACTTCAAACACTATTTGTGGCGTATCAGGAACTTTTGTCTTGTAGAACGTTTTCACTCGCTCGATTTTGGCTAAGTTCTCCGTAATCCGTACGGTGAATTGTTCATTATAGTCCTTCTCGGCATAGTCTTTATCGAGCACTTGTTTAAACAACCTTTTAAGGTCTTCATATTTCGGTATGAGTCCCGTGGGTGTTTTTATTACCTCGACTTCGTGATGAGAACGCAGTTCCATCCATTTAAGCCAGACCGCCTTGTCGGTTTTGTCATTCATGAATTTCCCGTTCGCATCTTTTAGGAAATAGTTCACCGAGAAGATGGGTGGTGGGTTTTTTAACCCCCTGCCAAAGTTCAAGTGATTCGCTATATATTTCCCAATAGGTATGGAAAGAAAATCTAAGTTACTCATCGGGTTAATTTTTCGCACTCCTTCTTTCCCCAGCGTTGCGGCTGTCGTTTCTGATTCCAGTGCGGCACCCATCGTAATAACGCCATGTGTCCAGTCAAAGGATTCCTCAACCGGCACTTTCGTGTCCGAGTCCCTACCGCCATATATTATCCCCCCTATTACGACTCCTTCTGGATTGTCAAGCTCGGAATCACAGTTCTCTAAAAGTTTTAGGTCAAGCGTAAACCGGGCATTTGGATGTGAAAGGGAAATTTCATTACCTTCTGCATCCTTTTTTCCTGGTGTCCATTCACCGGAGTGATGGATTCCCCACTTCGGCTCTTCACCAGCCTTGCCAATCCAAAACACGCTTTCTTCTTCCGTAACCAGCACGTTTGAAAATATAATCTCACCGGGAGAGTGGAGCGTCTTCCAGATTAGAGGGTCGTCCTCAGGGTTCACGCCCTGTATTATTCCAAATACCCCCCTCTCAGGATTTACTGCACGCGGCACTCCTTCTTTATTCCTTATGTATGCTATATCGTCCCCGATGATACTCTCCCCTGGCAGCATAGATGTAGAGGTCTTCCCGCAGAGAGAAGGAAATGCCCCCGTAAAATATGTCTTCCTGCCCGACGGACCATGCACCGCCATAATAAACATGTGCTCGTTTAGCCATCCTTCCTTTGATGCTCGATTTATCGCTGTACGCATTGCCAACTTCTTAAGTCCGATGGTGTTGCCGCCATACTGCGTATTCACGCTATACACGGTTTCATCCTCAAGGTCAATATACACGCGGCGTTTGTCAATATTCACGGAAGTCTTCCTCTCGTCCAGCTCGCCCGCCGAATGTACAAACTTGAAGAACTGTGCATCCCGCCCCAATCTTACGAACTCCTCATACCCCTGTCTATACAGCAAATCTTCCGAATGCGCTACATAACCCGAATCGGTAAGCTGAACAGCAGGTATTGAGAATTGCGATTTGAGCGGTCCCAAACAGAAGAACCGCACAAACAACTGGTGCCCCCGCATAATATCTTTCAGAATGTCGTGAATCTCTTTGAGTCCTTCCTCCTTATCCATTGCGTTTAGATTAGCGCCCAAATCAGCACCCGGTGGTAGAAGGAACTTAGTATTCTTCTTATCCCTCGCCTGGTCGTAATAGCCGTCGAAATGAACCGTATGACCCGCGATGGCGAGTTTCATCTCCTCTCCTGCTCTTATCGCTTCTTGCCGGACATACTGGATATCTTCGGGCGAATCGGTGCATACGAAAACTTTATCAGGGTTGCAAAGCTCAACATACTTAGCAACGAATTGATGAAGTTCCGGGTTATCTATTTCAATGAGTTTTTGGTAGTTCTTCTCGCCTAATCGTGTTTTTAATTTATCTTCCATCTTCTGTCCCTCCTGCTTCGCTTTCCTCTTTCCCTTTTATGTCCTCAACCTTAACCTTGTCCATAACCATAATCATAAACTAAAAAGAAATAAATATAACCACATTATAAACATTTCGATATTTAATTTTTACAAATGAGGGAAACAAAGCTGAAGAAAAAGGACAAATGCATCCTGAATGCGCTGCTTGAGAACGGGCGGCTATCTTACTCTAAGCTGAGTAGAAGGTGCGGGATAAGCAGGCAGGTGGCTTTTGTGCGATTGAAGAAGCTATTGGAGGATGGCGTTGCAAAAGGCTTTTCGGTCTGTTTGGACACAGATAAGCTCGGGTTCTCATTCAACGCTTATGTTCTGCTCATTGCGAAGCCAGAAGAGAAATTAAGGAATGAACTCAGTGAGTTCTTGAGAACCAGTAAAAACGTGAGGAAAATTCAACTCCTCTTCGGCAGGTTTGACTTCTTTCTGGAGCTTCTTTTCCGCGATAAGGATGAGATGACGGAATTTTTAAGAACGATGCATTCTTATGGCGCTGTTGAGCGGACTGAAACGTTTATCGTGTATCAAACGATAAAGGATAAACCAGAAGACCCACTTTTGGAGTGTTTAAAAGAGGAGGAATGAAATGTCGGATACATGATTCTGGATACAGGATACAGGTTTGACTTGCATCTTGCATCTTGCATCTTCAATTATTTCTCGTGAAAATCCGTGTAATCTGAGGGGTTATAAAAAACGCTTATGAGAGTATTATTAGCAACCGGAAGAAAAGCAGAGGCGATGGTAAAGGATGCAGTAAGAATTTCAGCGAATTCACCGTTGAACTGCGATGTTCTTACACAGGGACTGGATATTGCCGCTTTTTCCACGCCCGAATCGTTAAGAAAAGCGCTTAAAAAGCATTTTAGTTCTGAAAAAGATTATGACCTAATCTTACTTTCAGGACTTTGCAAAGCGGATTTCAGCGGTTTAGAAAAGGAAATATGCACAACAATCAGGTTGGGACCCCGGCATGCATACGACATCGGTGAGGCATTACAATTCGTAGAAGAGCTGGAATTCTCTTCACGTGTTCCCGCTGACGTGTTTCTGACGGAGAAGCGAAGAGAAAATGCGCGGGAACGGCTATCTGAATTAGAACGTGGCATAAAAGGAAAATTCAGCATAAAAGGAGTGAAGATAGGTGGTGGCGCAAGGATGAAGGTGTGTGCGGAAATCGTGGATGCCACGCAGTTGAACGAGCAGAAGATACAGCGAAAAATGAGATACTTCATGGAGAACGGTGCGGACATTATTGATATTGGCGTTCACATCGGAGCAAAGCAGGGAGAAGTAAAAAAAGCGGTAAAAGCGGCTCGGGCTTTTGCACCCGACGTCCCTATTTCTGTTGATTCTCTGGATGCAGAACTGATACGTGCAGGCATAGAAGCCGGTGCGGATATGGTGCTCAGCGTGAACAAAGGAAACATTACGGAAGTGGGAGACGAGATAGGGAGAAATAACATAGCAGCAGTTGTAATTCCCGATTTTGACGCATCAGACAAAAACGCGAGTTTAGTTGCAAACGTGAAAATGGCGAAGGAACGCGGCATAAAGCGCATAATCGTAGACCCCGTATTGAATGCTGTCGGATACGGAATTGCAGAATCATTATACAACTATTATCTGTTCAGGCAGCACGATAAGAGCACTGGCACACCTCTTTTCTTTGGCGTTGGGAACGTCACGGAGCTGATGGATGCGGATTCGGTAGGTGTGAACGCAACCTTAGCAGGTATAGCGTCTGAATTGAGTGCGGACATTCTTTTTACGCCTGAATACAGTGATAAAGCGATGGGAAGTGTAAAAGAGTTGAGGATAGCGTCAGAGATGATGGCGCTCGCAAAAGCACGTAAAAGCAGTCCTAAGGACCTTGGCCTCACGCTATTGATGTTGAAAGAGAAGCGAAGAAAACCCGTCGTCCAACTTCAAACTAGAGATAAGGGTAAAGATACCGATTCGGATTCAAAACTTGTGGTTGCAAAAGGGAATACAAAGTGGAAACTTGACCCAAAAGGATGCTTTAGAATCGGTATTTGTGAAGTAGAGGAAGGAGGAGATAGCGATAGGAGAATATATGCGGAACATGTGCCTACCGGGAAGCGAATAATAGGGGAAACGGCAAAGGAGGTAATGGATACGATCTTACGTTTGGATATGGTTTCAATGCTTGAGCATGCATCGTATTTGAGTATCGAATTGACAAATGCCGAGCTCGCACTGCGATTGAATCGAGGTTATGAGCAGGACGAGGGGCTGTTTTTTTAGTGAAATTGCTAAATCCTTAAATTTCACCGCAGAGCATACGAAGAACGCAAAGGCACCAGAAAACATCACGGAAGAATAATTTTTGATGATCGGACGCAGATGAACGCTTGTGGGCTCTGCCCACAGTAGAGTAGGAGGAGGTCTTTCGACCTCCGACCCCTCATCGAACCGTACGTACGGATTTCCCGTATACGGCTCTCCGATGGCGTTGCCCCATTGCAAGGAGTGAGATTCTTACCACGCAGGGTTCAAGAGCGATGA
>PIXU01000056.1 GCA_003601795.1 Candidatus Methanophagales archaeon | reverse complement strand
AGGGGAATTTGATGGTATTTTATTTCCTTTGGGCAAAAATGTTGTTTGGGTAGCTTCAGAAGAAGAGGCGCTACGGCTGCCGGAAATAGCTGAGGCGGTTTATTCTCTCAATGTTGGAACGTCTCCAACATCCTCGCCAATGCCAGGAGAAAAGAAGAGTGATTATGCAATAAAAATGCCAGATGAGCTGCCTACCGGACAAAAATTGGTAAAAACCGGTGGAGAAGAGATGCTTAGAGAGGACGTAGGTGAAACTTTCCCGCATTATACAGGATGTAACGTATATGGATATTCGGTTAATTCCTCTCTTGGGAAATATCCTCCCGGTCGTGGAGAGACATTGGTTATTGTTTCCACTTTTAATTCAGAAAATGATGCCAAAAGAGATCTTTATAATGTCTCAGGGGTAATGCCAACTTCTGAGTTTATAAGCAAATATCGTGAAGAACTCGAGAAATATCCGGAATACATGCAGACTCTTTTGGATTTCAATCGCAGTACTACAATACCAGAGGCATATATGGGTGGAGATGGCGATGTTGTTCTATTTCCATTGGGTAATAAGATTGTTTTGGTTTGGGGAGAGAATTTTTTTACAGTAGCTGAGGCTGTTTACGCTCTCAATGCCGAGACGCCCACGCCTGGACCGAAACAGCCTGGATTTGAAGCTGTTTTTGCAATCACTGGTTTGTTAGCAGTGGCTTATTTGATTAGAAGACGGAAGGAAATGAAAGGGTGATTTAAATGGAAAAGAACTTGTTTAAACCGAGTCTGAACGAAAAACGGGTGTGCATGTTGAGAAATGCTGAAATAGTCTTGATTGAGGTGTTGGTGTTATCGCTACTGGCGGGGGCTATCGCAACTGCAACGTGGATAGTGAACGAAGAAGGCGGTGCGGGGTTTATGAGGGTACAAGATATAGCGGTTGCGGCAAGTAGTGGAGATATAACCAGCAAAGACTTTGCCGCAAAATCAGTAGCACCTGAAGAGGTATGGAACCGAACCTTTGGAGGAAGTCAAGATGATATGGCATTGTCTGTCCAGCAGACTGCGGATGGTGGCTATATCTTTGCAGGTACAACAGCGTCGTACGGTGCTGGTTACGATGATGCTTGGCTGGTGAAAACCGATCCCAACGGCAACGAGCTGTGGAACAGGACCTTTGGAGGGATTTCCGATGATGAGGCACGCTCTGTCCAGCAGACCTCAGATGGTGGCTATATGCTTGCAGGAATTACATGGTCATACGGTCTTGGCTCCGGGGATTTTTGGCTAGTGAAAACTGATTCTAACGGCAACGAGCAATGGAACAGGACCTTTGGAGGAACTGATCATGACTATGCTTTTTCTATCCGACAGACTGCAGATGGGGGCTACATCGTCGCTGGCTGGACAGGATCTTACGGCGCTGGCGATGATGATGCTTGGCTGGTGAAAACCGATTCTAACGGCAACGAGCAATGGAACAGGACCTTTGGAGGAACTGACTTTGATGGGGCATATTCTGTTCAGCAGACTGCAGACGGTGGATACGTTTTTTCAGGATGTACGTATTCGTACGATGCTGCTGTTTGGAGTTCGTTTTGGCTGGTAAAAACCGATTCTAACGGCAACGAGCAATGGAATAAGACCTTTAAAGGCTATTATGCATACTCTGTCCAGCAGACCTCTGATAATGGGTACATCCTTGCAGGGATTATCCATGGGCTAGGTACCCATGATTTTTGGCTGTTGAAAACTGATTCTAAAGGCAACGAACAATGGAGCAAGACTTTTGGAGGAACAGAATCTGATGTTGCGGGTTCTGTCCAGCAGACTACAGATGGAGGCTACATCATTGCAGGATCTACGTCCGGTGATGTTTGGCTGGTTAAAACCAATTACAAAGGAACCAAGGAATGGGATAAGACCTTTGGAGGATTTGAAGATGATTGGGGATCGTGTGTCCGTCAGATTGCAGATGGTGACTACATCATTGCTGGCTGGACAGAGTCCTACGGTGCTGGTTCTAGGGATGCTTGGCTGATAAAGGTAAAAGGCGAACCAACAGAACTTCCTGTCCACAACATCAACACAGGTGAAGACTTTCCAACGATTCAGGTTGCGATAGAAGACCAAGATACAGAGGATGGGCATACAATCACAGTAGATGCTAGAACGTATTATGAGAATGTGTTTGTCTACAAAGCGCTTACACTAAAAGGAATTGGCATGCCGGTTGTAAATGCCAGTGGTGGGTGGTGGCAGAGTGGAATTACTGTTGAAGCTGATGATTGTGTTATTGAGGGGTTTAATGTTACTGGAAGTAGATGGAACGCTGGTATAAAAGTCGCATCAAACAATAACGAGATCAAAAATAACATCGTATATAAAAATAGTTATGGACTGCACCTTGATGAAGCGTTAAACAACAGTATCACAAATAACACTGCGAACTCGAACGACTATGGCATCTACCTTCATTCTTCCAGCAACAACACGCTCACTTATAATTCGGCTGATTCAAACCGCAACTGTGGTATTAAAACTTTGGGAACGGAAAAAAGCCATTATGATAACATAGTAGATACAACAAATGAAGTAAATGGGAAACCTGTTTATTACTATTTTGACAAACAGAATCAAGTATTAGATGGTTTAGATACAACTCATCTAACGCTGGCGTATTGTTCTAACGTTACAGTAAAAAAAAGTAATGTTAGCAATGGTGATGGTATCTACTTGAGGGCATCCTCGAATAACACTATAACGGAAAACAAAATCTGCAATAACAGCTGGAAAGGTATTGTGCTGCCGGATTTCTCGAACAACAATACGATAGAGAACAACGAGATTTGTGAGAACCAACAAGAAGGTATCTATGGATTCTCGAATAATAACACGATAAAGAACAATAAAATCTGCAAGAACTCGCGTGGCATCTACCTGGGTTCATTGAACACAGTGATAACGAACAACCAAATACGCGATAACAAAGGGGGCGGCATCTGCGTAGGAGGCTTTTCTAACACGATAACGAAGAATGAAATAGATGGTAACAATGGCGGAGGCATCTGTTTGTATTCATCGAATCTTACAGAGATAACGAACAACTCCTGCAAGAACAACTCCTGCGGCATCTATTTATATGCTTCGAGTAACAACACGCTCACAAACAACAGTGTAAACTTGAACAATATATACGGCATTTGGATGTATTCTTCAAGCACCAACTACATATACAACAATTACTTCAACAACACAAACAACGCTTGGGACAACGGGAAAAACATCTGGAACATTACAAAGACCCCAGGCACGAATATCATCGGTGGACCGTATATCGGAGGAAACTACTGGAGCGATTATGCTGGCGAAGATTTGGATGAAGATGGTTTTGGGGATACACTGCTTCCATACAATTCTTCCGGGAATATAACGAATGGTGGCGATTGGCTTCCTTTAGTCAAGGAGGAACCGTACACAAAAACAGATGTAGGCGTTACCACTAGCATAACAATCGCCAGCCCAGAAGATATAGCAGCGTATCTCCCACCTGAATATGCAGGCATGGATATGAGCGCCGCAGTCGTGCTT
>PIXU01000055.1 GCA_003601795.1 Candidatus Methanophagales archaeon | reverse complement strand
TTGAAGTTATCTGATACAGCTCGTTTTTACAGTTCTCTTTATAATCGGTTTTGAGATATTGGCGGTCGCTGCGGTCGTACATATCGAATATCAGAACGCCATCGAGTATGCTCAGGTCGTTTGTGCCACGTTCGCTTTTACTGCCATAGAATATCCATAATAATAGCCCCTTCTCGGTTCTCGCCTTCTCTACTGCCTCATGAAGTTTTATATCTTTATCAATGATAAGACCCCCGTATTTGGCTTTGTACTCTTCAGCGCGCCGTGAACTGGTAGTTACACATAGCCAGTTCAGAAGTCTTCTGCTATCCTTTATCACCTTAGCTAATGGCGCTTTAATGAACGTCTTATATCTGCCGTAAGGGTCGTGTTCTGCTTTTACAACCGGTATATCTTCTGGTGTTGATAATGGTGTGGCGGTCATGAACAGAACCTTATCAAACTCTGTGGCGCGGCGATAGAACTCGTTTTGACCTTTCATCATTATCTCCACGTACCCGTTACCGTTAAGTAATTCGCTGCTCTTCACCACCTTAGGCTCTATTGCTGCTTTGATTTTTAACAGGTATAAGAATCGCTTAATGAGTTCGCGTTCTTCATTTTTCAGCCGTTTAAAGTCATAATCGCTGAAACTCTCTGCTAACTTCACGAACTCGCCTTCAGCTACCATCTTTGGTATAATTATGTTATCTGTTAGCTCTTCATAAGCGTTTTGTATCCTTACTAATAAACTAACTTTGATATCTTTCTCTGGTAGTTTTTTGAGTTCGGTTATATTTTTAGTGATATGTGCCATTTCGCAAACCTGCGGTAGTTTCTCATAGGCGTTTTTAAACTCTTCATCCACCACCCATGACAGGCTTTTAACTTTCTCTTCGTAACACTGTTCGGCTGCATCGCTATAATAAGGGTTTTTTGATTTTAATTTATTGATTATCTCATGCAGGCGTTGTAAATCAGTTTTTTTATCTGAACGTTGTAAATGCCAGTTAGCCAGCGTATAATAGCTCAGTTCAAAAAAGACAGGTTCTAATGCCCTGTCTGCTTCATCTACTATCAGTAACCCATCGGTCGGTAGCCCGTTGGTGTTGGTCTCTATCACGCGGTGGTGTGTTATGATTATATCAGCGTTACGTGCAGCGCTCCGAGTTATTATGTAAGGGCATTTATCTGGATATAGCTGCTTAGCTCTGTGTGCATCAAATACTTCACCCTTAGGTATCTCTATCTTCTCTGGTCGCCCGTTCTTTTTATAAACGCATCTCGTGCATGAGCCTTTACATACTTCTCTTGCTGTTTTCTCTCTGCCCTTAACTATACATACCGAATAGTTTTTGAATTCTTTGAGTTCGTTGAGTTCGTTGATAAACGTGCTGATGTTGTGATAACTTGATAGGCTAACTGTTAGCCGGTTCGTTCTGAGTTGCTGCCATACCGTAAGCGCTATCCTTGTCTTGCCGTAGCCAGTAGGTGCACAGAACAGCACTCTGTCTTGAGCTGATATGGTATTAATCAACTTTTCTATGTCGCAGTTCTGACTGGTGTTCAAAAACGAAAAATTTATATGTTCATCCCTTATATTTATCATTGTATGCTTGGGGAGGGGGCGCGTCCCCCTCTCTTTTTCCTCTTATCTTTTTAGCATTTCACCTCCTTTGTGCTTATTTATTAAAATGTGTTCTCTTAGAAAGCTTATCAGCCTCTTCCGGGGTTCTGATAAGCTTCCCATGCTGTCACTAACAGTATCTAACAAAGCTATCAATTCAGGGTCCATAGTGTTTCTCAAGCGCTTGGTTATTTGCATTTTTGTTGAACTCCTCAACCAGCTCCTCGACTCTCCTGAACACTTCAACCCTGAGCGCAAAAGGGTCGCTGTTGTCGGTTATATACATCACTCGCATATTTCTTATGCGAATGTCCAATTTTGGAATGCCAGTAGTGGTAGCGCTGGCACGCTTCGCAGAAGTACACTGTCTTATCGTCTTCTGTCCACCGCCTCGTTGCTATTTTTCTTCTCTTTTTCAATTTTCTCACCCTCCTCAATATTATATTATATATAGGTATATATAAAGATTTTATTTTTACGTAAAAAAAGTTTACAAATAATAGTTTTTCACTTCAAAATCTCTGCTAATCGCTTTTTTATGGTTTCATCCTTCATCATTTTCTCAAGCACCAGGTCTATCAACTTGTCAACAGGTTCCTGTGCTTTCTCCCTGGCTTTCATTTCCTCTATCTCTTCCCTGAGCTTCTTAATCTCGCCGTTTCTTTGTTTCAGCGCCTGTTTATAGGTTTCAAGCTCTTCCTTTAATTCTTTATACTCTTTGCTCTCTAAAGCCCTCGTCTCGAAATCACCGATAAGAAGGACTTTCATGAATTTGGTATAAATCTGCTTGTGTTTTTCCGGGATAGCCTCAAAGTATGCGCTCTGCTCTTCGTCTATCGCATGACCCATCCAGAACTCGATTATGAAGCTGTCAATGCCTTCGTTTCTTAACAGAGTGTAAAACAGCTTTCTGAGATTATGCCCCCTGAGCACTTGATATGTGCCTATACCAGTGGATATGCCTGTCTTCTTTGCCAGCTCCCTGAATATTGCCATTAATCCACTTCTATCCAACTTACGAATCTCATCTGCATAGCCTTTCAGGTTTAACTCTTGACGCTTCTCTCTAACTTCCTTTAAAATTTCAGCTGTGGCTCTCGATTTGTATTTGGTGTTGGTTTCGTCTTCACCGATTTTTGGAGGTTTCAGTTTTTCTATAACTTCTGGTGGCAAATACCAGTCATCCACATACGCTTTAATAAAGAGATAGTCGTCAGGAGTTCTTACCTTCCTTTTCTCTTCTCTTATCTTACCTATGCCTTTGTATCGCTCTGAATAGCCAGAAGGTCTATTTCGCCATGCTAAATAGTCTAATACCGCTAAAGTCGCTTCTGGGGTGATGAAAGTGTAGTAGTCTATGCCCGTTTTTTGTCTTCGTATTTGTAGCTGTGTTATCCCAAACTCCAAATCGCCATTCTTGAGTGCCTCTTCGCATTTTTGTTTCTCCTGTGTTATCCAGGCATTTAAATCGCCTATCTGTGAAGGTTCGTAGCCTCTGCCTCTTATGAAATCCCCTACCCTGAGGTTTAATAGCTCACTATCGCCTAACCCTCCACTCATCATCGTCAAAATTATCGCTTTTGCTCTTACGTCTGCGTATTTCAGCGCTTCCCTTACAATCTCTTTGGTTAACCTATGGTTATTCTCCACCAAACTTTTTGGCTTCTTCCGTCCTTTTGCTCGTGGCACTTCAATGTTAAACGCATTGAGGAAAGACCGAATAGCGGAGATATAGTTGTGTATGGTCTTTGGCGCTAACTTTATATCTATATCTTCGTAGTCTCCTTTTGTGAATACCTTTGGCTTTTCGCTCAGCCACTCCTCAAACTCCGCTATTATCCCTTCTATCTCGTCTTTCCAGTCGAGGGCATCGGTTCGGTATCTCTCCTTCGCATACTCCAAAAATTCTTTTGGCGTGTTTCCTATCCATAACTCCTTCTCTCTTACAAACTCCATGAAATATTCCATGCCTTTTGTGTAGCTGGCTCTTGCTGACTCAGACGCCCTTATACGCCTGAACCAGTCCTTTACTCTAATATCGTCTTTTACCGCCCCGCCTACTTCATCCATCTTTCACATCACCAATTATATAAAGTTAATAAATATATAAAAATAACGGGTATAAAACTCAAGAACGTGTGCGTCACCGCCGTAGCGAGTATCGCCGATGCGACGATGACGGAGAAATCGGAAGGAGCGAGAAAATGCAACTCTCGCATCAGTACCGGTGAAATAGAAACGAGGATAATAGCTACAT
>PIXU01000054.1 GCA_003601795.1 Candidatus Methanophagales archaeon | reverse complement strand
TCAGTTTTGGTCTCAGGGCATTTGCAAGACAGGCGGCATAAACGACTTTCGGGTGTGGTCCGACCAGAACTGTTGGAGACCCGAGCACAACCGTAGCAGCATCTACCAATGCCATCGCCAGTTTCCCGATATCTGGTTCTGACAGATTGAACTGCTTTACTGTTATTCCTCGGTCAATCAACGCCTCTGTGAAGTAATCCACCATCTTCTTCGTGCTACCGTGCATCGAGATGTAGGGGATAATCACCTCATTCTTCACTGCGTCAGAAGTCCAGTCCCTGTAAGCATTGAGAATAAATTCGGGCTTATCATAAGCGGGACCATGACTTGGTGCGATTATCTCTATCTCCAAACTTTTTATCCGCTCTAAATTTTTCCTGATTGTTGTCCGGAAAGGCATCATAATCTCCGCATAGTATCGCTTGGCTGCCTCATAGACCCTCGCCTCGTCGGTCACAAACAGGCCGCTGGTTGCCAGATGCGAGCCAAGGAAATCGCAGGTGAAAATCACGTGGTCTTCTCTCAGATATGTCAGCATCGTCTCTGGCCAGTGAACCCACGGTGCATGGATGAACTCCAGTGTCTTGTTGCCCAGTGACAGGGTCTCCCGGTCAGCCACGGTTATGAACTTATCCTCGGGTATTAAGAGCAGATCCATAAGCAAGTCCTTACATTTCGGTGTGCAAACCACCTTAGCACCGGGATATAAATCGAGTATTTTTGGTAATGAGCCCGAATGGTCCTGCTCGGCGTGATTAGCAACGACATAATCTATACCGCCAACTTCAAGACCTTTAAGGTTTCTTATCAGTACATCCGTCATGGTCGGGTCAACCGTGTCTATCAAAGCTGTCTTCTCACTTCCTTTTATCAAATAGGAATTATAACTCGTTCCATCTGGTAGCGGAATTAGTTCGTCAAATAATCGCCGGTCCCAGTCAATTGCTCCTACTGCGTAAATGTTCGGTTTTAATTCTCTTCCAAGGCTCATTTAATCCTCCTTCTCAAACACTTCTTTGCCCACACCACACGCAGGGCATACCCAATCATCGGGTAAATCCTCAAACTTCGTACCCTCCTCTTCCTCATCATAGATATATCCACATACGGTACATTTCCATTTTGACATTCTTCACTCACATCCTTATCCTTATTTTATCTTCTCGGCAATTTTCTTGCCGAACTCCCGGCATTCCTTCAAGCCTTGTTCGGTTGGTCTGCCTTTTATTCTCAGTCCTGGTTCTATCACGTTCATCCCCGCGAGATTCTTCATCGTTTCTGTCAGTATCTCAATTGATTCGCCGCTCCAGCCGTAAGACCCGAATGCCGCACCAACCTTTCCTTTCAGGTCCGCTTTTTCCATCTCAAAAAGAAACGTCTTCATTGCCGCTATCAAACTGCGAACATACGTCGGCGAGCCGAGGACCACCGCATCCATGTCTTTGAGGTCATCAGCCTTTGCACGTACAGCCCTTTTCAATTCAACGTCTACGCCTGCCTCTTCCAGTCCAGCTACGATAGCTTTTGCCATCATTTCCGTGTTGCCTGAACGGGATTCATAAATTACGATAGCTTTTGTCATTTTGTTCAAATCCCCTCAGCAGTCGCAGGTGGTGTAAATACACGTGCTGCCAGTTCCTTGTCAAGCATGAGTAACCCATTACCGTCTTTTCCTATGAGTTTCAACCTGGCGATAATATCTTTGTCGTTACTCTCTTCTTCTATCTGTTCAGTAACGAACCATTGAAGAAAGATGTTCGTAGCGTGGTCCTTCTCGGCAATTGCGAGGTCAACAAGTTCATTTATACTCTTCGTGATGAACTTCTCATGCTCCAATGTCTTCTCAAACATATCCATGGGTGACTCAAATTCGGTCAACGGCTGCTCAATCGCCATAAGCTTTACCTGTCCGCCCTGGTCATTAATATAATCGTAGATTTTCATCGCGTGCATCATCTCCTCCTGGTACTGAACCATGAACCAGTTGGCAAACCCTTTCAGCCCGATATACGTGCTGTATGCCGACATCGCCAGATAGAGATACGCAGAATACATCTCCTTGTTGAGCTGCCCATTCAATGCATCCTGCATCTTCTCGCTTAGCATGTTATTTACCTTCCTCCATCCTGTCCAGCTTCTTGTGACAGAACCACCAGTCAAAGCATTCGTATTGCTTCAGTCGTTCCTTCGCGGTTTGCTCGTCCGATGCCGGTGATATTATCACCTCATCACCAATTAACTCGTTATCAGGCCAATTTGCAGGTATCGCAACACCGTGTTCATCGCTGGTTTGAAGACCGCGTACCATTCGCAATATTTCATCCATGTTCCTACCAAGCTCCTGTGGATAATAAATCATGGCTCTTATGATTCCATCAGGGTCAACGGCAAATACAGCTCTAACTGTATTTGTTCCCTTGTTTGGATGGATGAGCCCCAGCAGCTTTGCAACTCTACCTGTGTCGTCCGCAATAATTGGGAACTTTATCTCCTCGCCCAGGTTCTCCTTTATCCATTCTACCCATTTCAGGTGGCTGAATACCTGGTCTATGCTCAATCCTATCAATTCGCAGCCCAGCTTTTTAAACTCCTCAAATCGTCTTTGAAACGCCACAAACTCGGTCGTGCATACGGGCGTAAAATCGGCAGGATGACTGAACAAGACAAACCATTTGCCCTTATACTCCTCTGGCAGTTTCTTCTTCCCATGTGTCGTCTGTACTTCCATATCCGGAAATTCCTCCCCGATCAGGGGCATCCCTATTTTTTCTCCCATTTTTTCTTCCTCCTATTATTTTTCAATACGGCTTTGCCATAGACCGTGGATATTGCAATATGCTAGCGCACAAAACGCTTTGAACTCGGAACTTCAATATATGGGACGTGTTTCTCCTTACCTTCGGCTTTTTCACCCTTTAACAAAGCTCCAAATTCCATCTTAACATATCCTCCACTTTTTTTTACCTTATTTATCTTTCTATCATTCTTCAAATCTATCAGCATTTCTCTAACTAATCTGTAGAAGCTCTGCCTATGGCTTTGAGCAGTTCTATCATTATACCCATTCCTTTCTGTACGTTCTCGTCCCTCATCGCTCTGATAAGTCCCCAAATGCCAATTTTCGGTGGGTTTAGCAATGCTTTATCCAGATTGGGATCTTGTAAGCCTCTTTCCATGATCTCAATCAGGTCAGTGCTCGCCATTGCGTTCATCAACTTGAGCAGAGCGCATACGAATTCCGATATATCATGCAGCATCTGGTCGTTCATAAAGTTTCCTCAGTTTAAAAGCATCCTCTAACGAAGTATAGAACGTATTGAAGTCGTCTGAAAGACCCTGAACACTTTCTACATCTGCTATGCACCCGGTTGCAATTACGAGGTAATCGTAGGAGTAGTTCCTACCCGTCTTTGCCGTTACCTCTCTGTTTGCTAAGTCCACGCGTTCTATCTCCCCATCTTCTC
>PIXU01000053.1 GCA_003601795.1 Candidatus Methanophagales archaeon | reverse complement strand
ATACTATTGTAACCTTTGCAGTACTGGCGTTCAAGGGAAGAAAGGTGCCATGGAATTCAAATCTCATAGAGAGGTTAATGGGAGAGATATCAAAAAGGACAAAACATAAGTGGATGAGATGGACCACCAAAGGTCTGGAGACAATTCTCAACCTCATTCTGACGAGGTATGTATCTGAAGAATCTTACTTGGTGTTTAAGCACAGGATGATGAAAAGTGATAACTTAAGATTTATAAAGGGTGAGGTTGAAATTATATCTGCTGGAGGTGAATTTTAACTGATGATGAAACACTACCAAAAGATCATCCTTATCTAAAAGACATTGACAGAAAGAGAATCATTGTAAATTAATATAAACAACATTTTAAATGGGGTGCACCCAACTTATTTCTTGTGAAATTCTATCTTGACACTGGTGAGATGTTTCAGAAGAACTTAGTAGTGTGGAAACCTGAAAGCCATTGGTGGGATAGAAGTAAGTATAGGTGCACCCCATATCTATTGCCGGGGCGATACTTTTTAGCAGTTAAGAGGCTGTCCAACAATTACCTAAATTACATAAGAATTGCCTTTGCCCATATAAAAAGTGATAAGATTTGTCAGTCATGGCTATTGCCCCCGGATATTAGTGAATTCGGCATCCAAAGTAGGGAGCTTCTTGCGACTGGTGAAAAAGCGTGCTAATCAAACGAATTTTGATAAGACGTTGTGAAAAATCCGTTTGGACTTCCAGTGGAAAAACAACCGAAAAATTTATAAATGGATACTATTTTAGAAGTTTTATTCATAAATACAAAATTTACATGATGTGGCAATATGGTTAAATGAAAGCAAAGATGAATAGGGGTATTATAAATATAGAAGATACAGAATGCAGGTTGCAAATAGGTGATGTCTGCTGCGCATTACGGTTTAAAGACCCAGAATATTGCGCATCTGTACGGGAGTATTATAAGGGATTCCTAACAAAAAACGAGCCTGCCCTTACTATAGATGTTAACATAGTTTTGCATCAAGAAGAGATTAATCTACCTAATTCTATTCTTATGTCCAAGACGGTTGAGGGCAATAATTTCGATTTCCATTCTGGCTTGATAACAGGGACCTTGAATCTGGATAAAAAACAATGCACAATAAATGTAAAGAATGCACTTTTAGCCGAAAGGAGCGTGCGTATTTTTGAGCAGTTTCTGTTTCAAGTATATTACACGCTGTTGAAACAAAAAAATCCAGATAGAGGCAAAAATAATTTTTTGGTCCATGGCTGTGCAATTTCGAGAGAAGGGCGGGGTTATCTGTTTTCAGGACCCGCGGAAAGCGGGAAGTCAACGATAGCAAAAATATCTTCTGATTTGCACTATACTATTCTGAATGATGAATTGGTGATTGTGAACAAAGCAAATGGACATTATATGGTTGGCAGCACTCCTTTTCGTGGTGACTTTGTGGAAAATAGCAACGAACGTGTGCCGCTGTATGCGATATTCTTAATCGGACATGGCAAGGAAAATATCATAAAAAAAATTAGTGAAAGAGAATTCGCAGCAAGATTCGTAAGAGAAGTAGTGTATTCAGGTACCTTACTTTCAATGGACAGGAAAAAGGCGCTTCTGGAGATGCTGGAATTTTGCACCGATGTAGCAAGCGAGGTGCCATTTTACGAACTGCGGTTTTTGCCCGATAGCCGCTTCTGGGATTCTATTGATAGCCTGAAAATAGAGGGAAGGGGGTAAGAATAGATATATGCTCTCGTTAGATAGCTATCCCCAAAGGTCGGATGAATTGGTTTGGAGAGTGATAGACGGTGAGGTTGTTATTTTAACCACAGATGGTCATGAGATTCACACGCTTAATAAAGTAGGACGCGTTATTTGGGAACTCTCTGATGGAACAAGAAATATTAAAGAAATAGTATCTCTAATCTGCGAGCGTTTCGATGTAAGTTTTGAGGTAGCCAAGGCGGATGTACTGGATTTTGTAAAGCAACTTGAGGATAAAAAGATTTTGCAGATTAGGGGTGGTGACGGCGATGGCAATTGAGTACTCCACAAGTCTGGGTGAACAGTTGGTTGAGACCTGCGTCAGGGAAAATATTCCTTATGCTGTCCAGATGGAGCTTACAAGTAAATGCAATCTGAAATGCAGGCACTGCTTTATGGTAAGCGATAACGACGTTGAATTATCCTCAGAGGAAATTATGGACATAATTGACCAATTGATAGATATGGGCACCTTTTACCTGGCTTTTACCGGTGGAGAGATTTTCACTCGTGAGGATTTGTTTGACATTGCGCGTTATGCAAGGAGAAGAGGCTTCTTTCTTACGTTTATGACCAATGGCACATTGATTACACCTGAAAATATGGAAGAGATAAAGAAGCTGAAGCCGATGATAAAATTCGAAATCAGTCTTTATGGGGCAACTCCAAGAACACACGATTATATTACTCAAGTAGAGGGTTCTTTTGAACGTACCGTTGCCGCCATCAAAGAACTGATTGCGCATGGGATAGAGGTTACTATTAAAACATTGCTTATGAATTTGAATATCCACGAATCTGGCGAGATCAAAGCACTATGTGAGCAGTTAGGTGCTCATCACAGGATAAACCCGGGAGTTGCACCGAAGAAGGACGGCTCGTTAGAACCTTTGCAGTACGACCTATCCTTAGAAGATATGGAGATGTATTTGTCTTCACACGATTTTGACCTTAGTTATCTATTAGAGAAAAGAGAAAAAGACCCTGTGCATAGATTTAGCTGCAAGGCTGGTAAGGCTACCTGCAGCATAGGTCCAACAGGGATTGTGTATCCATGCGTGATGATGCCCATAGCGGTGGGTAATCTACGAGAGAAGAGTTTCAAAGAGATATGGCACACTGAACCAAGCAACGATTTGAAACGATTGCGAAATTTGACTTCTGATGATTTACCTGTATGTTCCAGGTGCGAGTTGGCGCAATATTGTGTCCGGTGTCCCGGGGTGGTTTATCTCGAGACTGGCGATATAGTGGGTGCATCGCCAAGCGCATGCAGGTATGCGAAATGGAGGAAATATTCGAAGAATCAAAAAGGAAAAGGTGTCATGGTAATGCAGAGTACCGGCTCAAAATCTGCGGATTGAGCCGGGCTGCGTTACGAAAAAATTAAAAGGAGGTGAGATAAAAAAGAGAAATGGAAAGAGAAGAATACCATAAGCCCAGAATCAAGTCAGAAGCGATCGAAATCGGGGCTTATGGGGAATACGAGGGGCCTATCCCGGAGGTGGAGCCATTCTTTGGTCTATGCTGCCCATAAGCGGATAGGCAAGCCTTTCTGTAAGGCGGCTAAATACGAGCGAGCGCCGAGGAGGGGCGCTGTGACATAAATACCCGAACAAATTAGGAGGTGATATGGAAAAAATGAAAAATGAAAAGGAGGGCATACAGAGATCAATTACAGTAGTAGTTGTGGTCTTGGCCATACTTGCAGGTGCTATGGTAGGAGCTGCATCTGCGAAGACACTATATTTGGTTGCTGATCACCATACTGGTCAGTTTGATGCTTGGAACATCAATCCTGATGGAACGACAAACTATCTGAATACTTACAACATACACCACAGCGACCCTGCAGGTATAGCATGTTGGGTGCCACCAAAAGGTTCATCATACCACGGTTACATTTTCATTACATCCGAATTCAGTAGCGGGGTTGAGGTTGTGGATGCATCAACGTTCAAGTACGTTACGACATCATCTGGGCCGTCGAATCTTGCCGGAGTTGCTGTAGATCATGACAACGATATTGTTTACGCATTGTATAGGGGAGGAAACAGCCTTTATGCATACGACTGGGATCCTGCTACAAAGTCCCTTACACCTAGGCCTGGATACCCCAAGACATTAACGACTACAGTCGGCGGTTATGGCATTGCCTATAATGAAGAAACTGACACACTTTGGGTTGCTGATGGTTGGGGCAATAAGGCAAGGGCATACAATCTCATTGGAGGCACCTGGACTGAGGATACAAGCAAAAGCTTTACACCGAGCCATAAGCCTATTGACATCGTAGTTGATAGGCAAAGAAACATTGTCTATACAGTTTCTATGTCTGCTGGTGCAGCGACTCCATGGGGGGCAGGATCTACTATTCTCAGTAAATATGATTTATCAACAAATACAGAAACAACCGGTACTTTGACTGATCAGGGTGTTGGTGTTACTGTGGATGAAGTAACAGGGTATGTCTATGTAACAATCTCTCCATATGGTCAGATAGGGTCTCCTGTGGGTCTGGAAGTTTGGGATACCTCTATCAGCCCATGGTCCAGAATCCAAACAGCTGGGGTTTCAGGAAGTCCAGCAGGAGTATGTGTACCTAAGGAAGAAATCGTACCCCCCGCCTGCCTCCATATTGATAGTCTAGATGATGGAGTTGCCGCGGGTGGATGTGTGGATCCAAATGATACAATCACTTACCAGGTTTCCTGGTCAAATCAGATGGCAGGTAAAACATGCGGAACTGCTCACAACGCCACCCTTGTTGCTGACCTGGCATCCGAAGTAGGCACCCCGTCGTCTATTACAGGCGGTGGGACATATGATGCTGGCACCCACACCATTACATGGAACCTCGGCGATGTTCCAGCGGATGATCCAGGGGACACTTATCAGTTCGTAGTATCGGTAACCACAGCTGCTACCCCAGGCAGCAAGATAACCACTTTCTGTACCATTGACAGTGATGATACAAAACCACAAACCAGATCCGTGCAGACGGATGTTTGCGTTCCAACACCTAAACTCTGCCCGGACGAATATCGCTGGAATACTTCAATTAACCCCAAAGGTTATGAATGGGACCCGTTCCCGACTCTCTTCAGAGCCTGGAATGATGTCCATTTCGTTAACAACGGTACTGGCGATGCATACAACGTAATTGCTACCATTACCTGTGCTCCGGTGAACGTGAATATTATCGACGGAAATGTGATGTTGGGCGACATACCAGCAGGAGGCAGTGCATGGAGCAAAGATTTCTTCTTGCTTGAGGTTGACATGACGAACCCACAGGGTCCAGACAAAGGAATATGCTGGCGTGTGGAGTACGACGATGCTGCT
>PIXU01000052.1 GCA_003601795.1 Candidatus Methanophagales archaeon | reverse complement strand
CTTCAGATTATGAGCCGTGCATACAAGATTATGCTCTATCCGCACGTTTTCTATCCCTCTTGTCAGAAACTCCCTAAACTTCAAATTATGCTTAATGTTACCAATAAACTTTTTTAGAAAAGTTTAATCAAAAACGCTTCGCAAGCCATTCAACAGTCTCCTTACGCTTCTTGTACTCCTCCTTACCCGCTTCTGACCGCATCTTAGCTGCCATCCTACGGCGTTCTGCCTCGTAACAGTCACTGGTGATTGTCCTTATTTTGCCTTCACCGGCGCACTCCGATCTGAACGGGCATTCTCCACAGTTCGCACCGTAATAGACATACACCTGCTTACCGTTATACTCATACTCGCCCTTCCTGCTGAGTATCTCACCACTGGGGCATAGAAACTGGTCTGTTTCTTCGTCATAATCGAACGAATCCTTTGAGAATAGATTCACCTTCGGCTTATTTCCCTTCATCTCTCCCGCCTGCTTGCGGTCTGGAATATAGCCGTCTAACCCGTTCGTCTCCAGGTATCGCAGGTTAGGGCCACTGAAATATCCGTTATCAAAGCTCATTTTCGCACCCTCCGGTAGTTTCTCCACGTTTTCCAGCGTACTATTCACCTGTGGCTCTAACTGCGCGTGATCCGTGCAATCCTGTGTGACATCATTGGCAACGATTATCCCCGAATCGTGATCTACGGTGATTTGCGGGTTGTATGACAGTTCGATCCGCTCCTTCTTGTTCTTCATAAATCTTGCTTCCGGGTCAGTTATACTTACAGCGCTCTGTCCACTCTTATTTAGCTCCCCTTCCGCCTTATCGAGCTTTTCAATAATCTGCTCCTTCTGCAGCTCATCGCCAAGCACATGCTGCTCGATAATCTTCTTCGCCGCGTTCTTCATTTTCTTGCCTGAGGCTTCTTCAATCTCCTTTATCTTCTCGCGAAGCTTCTCCTGTGTATTGAGTTCGGGTGGAAGCTCATCGCCCCTCTTGTCCCCATAGAGCTTGTCTTCCTCATCGTCTATCGCAATCCCTCTCTCTATTATCCTCCTGATCTCCTCTATCTCTTCCTTGCTCAGCGTGTAATTGTTTGAGGCATTGGCTTTCATCTTAGTGCCATCCGTTGAGATATGTCCCAGGCCCAAAATTCCCAACGCTTTGGCAGTCGTGACGGTTTCCTTGAACGTATTTTCAATTAGGTCTTTGCACTCCTTTTTAAAATTGCATATCGTCCTGAAATCGGGCTTCTCATTCCCGGTGAGGTACATGTAGACAAAACTTTTAGAAAAAGTTTTATCAAAAACGCTTCGCAGCATTCTCATGAGCGAGCTTTGCTATCTTTCTCGAAGACCATACAGCATCAACGGTCTCACCGGATATGAAGAGGCATAGAGCATCCGGCGTAAATACGCAGGATTGCCAGGTCCAGACATGTACTTCTGCTCCACGTCACTAACATCTATACCATTCACGATTGCAATAACCAGGTAGCAAATATGGTCTACCGGTATGAGTTCACTAATATCCGGGGGCAATAGCCACGACTGCCCCATTTTGTCGCTTCTTACCGCCATTCCTCATCATTCTCCTAATTATATAACCAAAGAATAATTGTACATGTCATAATAAAAGCTTTTCGGTTTTATTTCGCTTGGAACTAAATTAGGTGTTCTTCTAAGCGGTATTTTTGTAATTTGAGAAAGCTCTGGCTATAAATGCGCTTTGAATTTGAAAGAAAGCGTTTTTAGATGTGTGTACTATTGTATAATATTTGCTGATTGTTTGGTAATTATTGGACAGCCTCAATACTGAGGAAGATAGGTTTGTTCTCTTCACTGGCACGTGCAAACTCCTCTTTTCCCCAAGGGCACCAGTTAACTGGATTGTAAGCATGCTGGAGTAGATATGGGCTTTTCTCTTTTATGAGTGCATTTGGAGTCCTTCTTTTCGTCTTCTCACTGCCTTGCATGATGGATGGCCCCTTTGTGAGAAGGTTATTCATTTATCCTTTCAAGCCGCATCCTGAACTCTTTTCTGTGCCGTTTCTCTTCATCCAATATATGTTTCAGAACGCCCACCACTTCTGCATCATTTATCGCATCAATCTGCTGCTTGTATCTCTCGATAGCTTCTGTTTCAAGTGCTATCTGCCTCTCTAATTGACTTTTCAGGTCATCTCCCCCGAACTTAAGTTCTTTGTGCTCCATACTTGGCTTTCCGCCCCTTTTCACTATCAAGTCGGCAAGCCACCACATGTGCCTCATCTCGTCAACGGCAATATCCTCCGTGACTCTGCTCGGGTCGCACTGGTCCATTATAAAGGCGTTTCTCACATATATCAGCGTGGCTTCTATTTCCCCCACAAAATCTTCATTCAATAACCTGATTATTTCTTCAACTTCCAACATCTTTTTAACCATGTAATATTAATGGTAAAAGAAAAGAGAAAGATGGAGAGAGGAGAAATAATTGAAGAACCAGGATTAAGAAATAAAACTTCTGTATTTGAAGACCGTTACCATGCCGGTAATTTGCTGGCAGAAAAAATTAAGGATTATACGGGAAAAGATGCTTTCATACTCGCTATACCAGCCGGTGGCGTGCCATTAGCTGCTGTTCTCTCAAAGAGGTTAAATTTCCCTTTTGATGTTTTAGTTGTCAGAAAAATTCATATACCGTGGAGTAGGGAAGCGGGGTTTGGTGCTATATCCTGGGATGGTACAATTCTTTTTAACGAGTCCATTTTAGATGGGCTTGGATTGAAGAGAGAAGAGATTGAGGGATGTGTTATTGAGGAAAAAGAAGAGATTGAGAAGAGATTAAAGATGTTTCGAGGAGATAAGCTTTCTCCCGATATCCAGGGTAAAACGGCAATAGTTGTGGACGATGGCATAGCATCTGGTTTTACTATGCTTGTAGCAATTTCATCGTTAAAACAGAAGGAGCCAGAGAGGATTATCGTAGCAGTTCCAACTGCCTCAATGAGCGCTATCCAGATGATTGGAAATGAAGCTGACAAGATTTTTTGTTTGAATATCCGAGAAGGAAGAACATTTGCAGTGGCGGATGCATATAAGCTATGGTATGACCTTGAAAATGAGGAAGTGGTAGAGATTATGAAGGAGGCGGGGTATTATGGAACAGGAAAGGTTTTTTTGAAATAATACGTCTAACGAATGATTAATATCTTACGATAAAATGTAAATTCCCTATTTAGTGAATCAACATTATTATTCTTAGCCCTAAATCCATGTGATTCACCCTCATATTCAACATACTCATATTCAATTCCTCTTTCTTTGAGTGCCTGAGCTACCTCTCTTGCACAATCCGGTGTAACAATTTTATCATCACTCCCCTGGAAAATAATCATGGGGGCTTTTAATCGGTCTAAATGATTTATAGGAGAACGATCTTTATATTCTTTCTCTCCTTCAGGAAGTTTTGTGCCAATTAAATTGTCAATATAGTGCGATTCAAATTTATGGGTATGTTCTACTAAGGTAGTAAGATTGCCAATGCCAAAATAACTTGCTCCAACTTTAAAAAGATCAGGATACTGGGTCATAACTCGCTGTACCATATACCCTCCTGCACTTCCTCCTCTAACCGCAACCTTAGATCCATCAACTTTTCCTTCTTTTATTACGTATCTCACTGCATCTGCCACGTCTTCCGCATCAATTATCCCCCAAAGGGAAAGTAGGGCGTCTCTATATTCTCGCCCATAGCCTGTACTTCCCCGATAGTCTACATCTATCACTGCGAACCCCGCAGATGTCCAGAATTGGATGATGAATGAAAAGGAGCCACGTGTGCTGGCTGTTGGACCGCCGTGTGCCAACACCAACAGGGGTGGTTTATCATCTTCTGGAGCTGCATATCTGCTATTCTTAGGCATGTAAAGAAAACCATGAGATTGCTTTTCATCCCTTGTGGAATAGGTAATGAACTCAGGCAGTGATATATCACCTCCTTTCATTTCAATATTCGAACTTCTTTTTAAAACGTCCAAGTTTTTAGAATCCATATCTAAAGAATATATGGCTGCCGCCTTCTTATTGCTTGCACCAATAAAGAAGACCCTATCCTTGTCATCTGTTCTTATGTTACTATAACTGGATAAATCACTTTCAACTAAAGATAGTGATTTCTTTTTAGGGTCAACTACTACAAGATAATCAGCCCCGTCTTTAGCCATTTCCGCTATTATTCGGTTATCAGAGAGAAAATCATAATTACTCTGCCCAAATACCCAATGAGGTTCACCAAATTCTGCCTGCTCCGAAGTGATTCTCTCTATTTTATCCGTATAACAATACAGATTCCACCAATTCTCAGATGAGGAAGGGTCACCTACCGCTTTATCCATAACAAAGTAGAGTTTATTTTCTCTATCAAACCGTGGGAAGCAGATAGAAGTGTCTCTTCCACCAGCGACCCTTTTTACGTCATGCAGAGCATTCTTTTCAAATGTTCCTATCATTAATTCTGTACTATCCCAGGGCATATTGGGGTGATTCCACTGAAGCCAGGCAACTTTATCCCCTGTCGGTGAGAAGATCGGGTCAGCATAAAAGTCGTAACCTTTTGCAATGATGCCTGGTTCTGATATCTCTCCTGAGTTTAGATTTAAAACCGCTAAGAAATTCGCATTCTCTTTACTATCATATTCTTTTTCATATACGAAGAGAAGTTTTTTCCCATCGGGACTTACCGTTAGGGAGGCATATTTTCCCAATGAACCATCCTCATTCTTCAAAGGAGTAATAGGATGTGCCTTAGAAGAATCTTCTAACTGCCTGTAAATACGCTGGTCCTTAAAGTTAACGAAATAAATGATATTATTAAAGACCGTGTATGCCCCTCCTCCATATTCATGGACTCTCGTCCTTACATTGAGCCCAGACTGAGTAATATCCCTTAGCTTCCCTGTTTCATCTCTCTGAACAATAACATATCTGCCTTCTTCAATGGGTCTCATCTCAAGCCAATATGTTTTTTTACCTTCTGTCTGTATCTCACTCAATCCAATAACATCAGAAAAGACCTCTTCAGCAGAAATTGCTGGTCTCCATTCGGTAAAAGGTGCTCTTTTGTCTTTCATAATTTTCATGTTATTTCATTCATTTCTTTGCACCCCGATAATATAAAGCTTTTAGATGTTCCTTTTCGCTCAAAAACTCTTTAATTTTTCAAATTAATCATTACTTCATGCCTTGACCTTCACTTTTTCAAGGGGTTAATAATTTTCAACGGGCAGAGAATTACCGCGTGCTCATCAGAGCAAGGCAGAGAAGTACTCTTTGACCGTAATCAGCGGTTTCCCATGGGTAATGATGTTATACGTTCTCCATAGGTAAGGGCCGGGACAAGCCAATCGCTCCTCAAGACGACGGTCGCTACTCAAGTAGCCGACATCCAGGATCTCTCGCCGCGCTTCGATTCTGTGCCTTTGCATAATCTTGCCGATGGGGATATCGGCTTTCATCAGGTCGGCTTTGAATGCGGGTTTTAGCCTCGAGAGAGGCGTATATGACCGTGCGTAAAGGAGTGCCGAACCATCCGAGCTTCTAACGATTATGATGTCGCGTTCGTTTACGGGTTCTCCAACGTCTACCACAAGTAGGTCTGCTACTTCCCGAGGGCAAGGGACCACGGATTGCTTGATTGTACGAAGCGCAACTTCACAGCGTGAGATTAGCTCCAGAAGATGCGTCATAGAACCATCATGGCCAAGTAATACTCTGTGGATTGGAAGTAGCCTATAACTCCTACTTAAGGACCAAATCTTTGCGGTCGTAGTATTAGTATCTACATGCCTATGCGCCCCAAGGGAAACTGTTTTGTTCATCACTAAACTAAGAGCAACAAATTTAACCATAGTTTTAAATTATACGAATACCAACACTAAAACGTACCAACTAACGCCTCCCGTAACAGTTCCTTCTGCCTCTCCGTAAGATTCCTTGGCGTTTGCACCACCACTTCCACATACATGTCGCCCTGACCATCGTTGAGTCTCGGCATTCCCAGCCCACGCAAGCGAAGTTTGGCGCCTGTCTGCGTTTCAGCCGGGATTTTTACCTTCACACGTTTACCTTCTATTGTTGTGACCACGACTTCACCACCTAAGGCGGCCTGAGCGAAACTTACCGGTATTCTCATATAAAGGTCATCTCCTCGTCTTTCAAAGATTGGGTGTGGTAAAACGTTCAGTACCACGTACAGGTCCCCCGGTTCTCCGCCAATCCGGGACTCTGGAGGTCTTCCAGCTTTTGGTATCTTTATCTCGTAGCCGGTATAAGCACCTTTCTTTATCTTAAGCAATATCTTTGTTCGCTTTGATACGGTACCCGTTCCACCACATACGTTACAGAGGTCGTAAGAGGCTCTCCCCGTGCCTCCACAGTGAGGGCAGACCGTAGCTGTTATTACGCGGGTACCCCCTCTACTTTGCACGTTTCTTATCTGACCGGTACCTTCGCAATAGGGACACGTACCCGATTTCCCGGAACGAGTTCCGGAACCTCCACAAGCTTTACATGTCCGTGACATCGGGACTTCAATCCTCTTTTCTGCACCCATAGCTGCATCTTCAAGCGTAATGTTCAAATTCAAACGCACATCAACGCCGCGAACCGGTCTTTGTATCCCTTCTCGCGTCCCAAAGAGGGTGTCAAATATGCCTCCCCTACTTGCAAAGCCAGGGCTGGCGGCAGACTCGAAGAACGAATCAAATATTGCACTCCCGAAGATGTCCTCAACATCCCGGTAATGCGTGAAGTGGCTCCAATCGAAACCTTCGGGTCCAAAGGTTTCATCCACTACCCTGTGCCCAATCTGGTCATACTTCGCACGTTTATCCTTGTCCACCAGCACTTCGTATGCCTCAGAAATCTCCTTGAACTTCTCTTCTGCCTCTTTTTTGTCCCCTTTGTACGTATCGGGGTGATATTGCTTTGCCAATCTCCGATATGCTTTTTTTATATCCTTCTCTTTGGCGTCTCTGCTAACGCCGAGTATCTCGTAATAATCTTTCTTTGGCATATTCTAATTATATATGTTATTTCATAGCACGCATTAATTTATATTACGAACTACTATGCTAAGATCATCACACGATAAATTTATATATGGCGGGGGGGGGAAGATAAAGATAAGAGGCGAATATCATGAAGGCAAAGATAATCGCATTTGGGCTTGTATTGGTATTTCTTTTGAGTGCAACGGCAGGTATGGCTTCCGCCTTTAGCTTTGGGGATTTTACGGAAAAACAATCAAATATCGCTATTCTTGTTTTGGACCATGATAACTTAGAGAATGTTGAAGCGGGATATGTAAGCCTTATAAAAGGTCTTGGATATTCCCCGAAGATTATTGAGATAGATCAAGTAAAAGCAGGCAGTATAGATTTATCAGATTACAAGCTAATAATCGTTCCTACCTATGGCACGGCAAATGTGAGAAATGCATATAGTTCTGATGTCGTGGAGAGAGAGGTGATAAAAGCTACGAACTCGGGGACAAATTGGATTCTCGCGCAAAGCGGCAGCATCATTCTGAAGAAATTGGGATTAACGACCATAAAAGCGGGGGAACCACCTGGATGGATTCCCGCGTTGGCTGATTCTACCTTTGCAGTTAATGCAATCACAAGCTCTCCAACCACAGAGGATGTACCCACAATGCCTGATTTTCCCGGTGGATACAGTTTGGATGATCTTGATTCGCGTGATTTACCCTCGCTCATCTGGCGCGTTGATCCTAATGAAAGAAGCCGCTATGTTTGGCTTAACATTGATGAGATAAAAATTGAGCCTTCGTATCTACTAAATGTTGCTGGAACTGGCTGGCATATTGGTAAGCCTCATCCGGGTTTACCAGAATGGAAAGTGGGAGATTCTCATATCATCTATTTTCATCACTTATGGAACGTTGATCCTGGAAACGGTGGAGATGGATACATTGGACAAGCAGGATTAAAATTGCTCAATAATGCTATCAAATGTTATTCAAAGGCGCCATCAACAATAAAACCAACACCTACTCCTCCTAGTCCTGAGAGTTTATTCAGAGTTACAGCGGGGAAATACAGTGAAACAGCAGACTTAGGCGATGTTATTAAGAATGAATTTGGTGATAATTATAGACTGGCGGATTGGAATGATATATTGGCTTATAGTGATGACATACAAAGTTGGGCTAAAAGCGTAGGGATGGAACATGGGGATTCCTATCTGGTTTCAAGAAACGCGGAACGGTTTTGGAGTGGAAAAAGACATTACTTTATAACGAGACATGACCATAACTGCCCTGGAAATTGGTTAGTTCATGATCACATAGACGATCATTTTATAGACTTGGGTTCGTGGTATGATATGAAGAAACAGGTGCTTTGCATTAAAACCACATTGCCAACAAAACCAACACCAAGTCCTGAGATGGAACTGCTTTATCAAAACAAAGACGATGATGGGATATGGATTGAAATTTATGGTCCACATGAACCGCCTTTGAACAGCAAGGTTGATTATGCAGTTTTTATTACATTGGCAGAAACAGAAAGAAAATCAAGAGAAGGGAAAGGGAATATTTATGATATGTTTGAGGGCTTTGTTTACATTGCATATCCTGATGATTATGTAAATACGTATCCCGGTGATGAACTTTTAACTAAAATTTTATATGAAAATGAAGAACAATGGTATTCACAAAATATCGCTGAAGGTTTAAAGAAACACGAAGGGGGAATGGAGGTTGTAAACATCCTTATGTCGGTAGCATGCAAAATACCAGGTCTTTGGGGGGTGATTTCAAATCAGATACTACCATCTGTGTCGGTACCGCCTAAAAATAGCGTCTTCTTCGATGATAACACCCACGATATATAGTCATTTACTAATGATTGACCCGAAGCTTTAAATAGGATGAGTTGCTAAATTATGGCATGGCAAGAACAATAGTAAAAGGCGGTAACAAAACATTAAAAAGGGAAATTACATCAGGGGAGGT
>PIXU01000051.1 GCA_003601795.1 Candidatus Methanophagales archaeon | reverse complement strand
TGAGCCTCTGGATATAGATTATATCAAAATGGCGCATGAGCGAGGATTAGGGACGGGGGATGTAGACCAAATTGAAATAGCTGGCATGGACAAAAAAGAGTTTGAAAAACTAAACTTCGGTTTCAGAGTTAAGAAAAGTCCGATAATTATGTGGGATCAGATTTTAAGGAAGAAAACCGAAAATACCAGGTGGCTACATCATCTCTTGTTCTATTCCCCCATATTCAAAACATTTATTTTTGCCTCCGAATTTTACCATGACTGGTTCTGGTATCCAGTAATTGGAAAAAGGAAAATAAAGGAGTTTATGAAAACCGATTGGGGCGAGCTATTCAAAAAATATCCTTATGGAGGTTTTCCTGAATATAAGGCGGTGAAGGAATGGGATCCTTATTAAAATGATTTAGTTTAAAAGTATTTATAAATGTGGTATTCCTCGTGGTTGTATTCATAGCTGGCACGTTTATCGGGGGATATATATTGGAAGTCACAATGAAAAAATAAAGTGTTACGACATGAGCTCACTTGCCTTTGGTATCTCCAACTTCATCCCCTTCCTTTTCCTCACTTCCATCACCTTCTCACCGAACAGATTTGGAGGTATAGGCTTGAAGCCAGCGAACTCGGTGCTCCAAAGCGCTCGCCCTTCGGTTGCAGACCTTATGTCGCCAGCAAAGCCAATCATCTCTGCGACTGGCGCTTCTGACTTCAAAGAAACCATATCGCCTTCGGTTTTTATGTCCAGTATCTGTCCTCTTCTGCCCTGTATCTCGCGAGTTACATTCCCAAGCAAATTCTGCGGTATATTTATGAACACTTCCTGTACAGGCTCAAGGAAGGTAGGCTTGGCAAGTAGCATAGCAGCACGTATAGCGTTTCGCACCGCGGGAATAACCTGCGCAGGTCCTCGGTGTATCGAATCCTCATGCAGCTTCACATCCATCAACTTTACTTTTACACTCCGACATTTCTCTTTTGCTAAAGGACCGTTCAGCATCACGTCCTCGAAACCTTCCTGAATCAGCTCCATCGTCTCTTGCAGGTACTGAATTCCTTTTGTCATATCGATCAGCACGTTACCCTCGATGATATTAACGACCTTCTTTGCTTCTTCTTTGGTCATCCCCGCTTCTATCAGCTTATCTCGCATCAAAACCTTGTCTTTGCCAACGGTTATCCCCTCACTTCGTATCTTTTCTACTACCTCCGCACCCAGAGGTTCGACTTCAAAATAAAACTTGTTGTGCCGGTTAGGCGATTTCCCTTCCACTGGACCTGCATGCCCTTCCACCGTCTCACGATAAACAACAATCGGAGGAGAAGCAATTATGGGGACACCTTCATCACGCTCTATCCGGTGCGTGATTATTTCAAGATGCAATTCACCCATTCCCGATACTAAATGTTCACCCGTTTCCTCGTTTATCTCTACGCGTATCATCGGGTCTTCTTTCGCCAGCTTTCTGAGCACCTCTATTAGTCGAGGCAGGTCCTTCGTGCTCTTCGCTTCCAATGCGACCGTAACAACAGGCTCACTGTAATGCTTTATACTTTCGAATGGAACCATCTCAACAGTAGAAAGCGTAGAACCTACCACAGCATCTTTCAGACCTACAAGAGCCGCTATGTTACCAGCAGGCACCCTATCCACTTCTACACGTTCCTGTCCCTCAAAAATCCCCACCTGCTGAACCCTGTTCTTTTTATACAAGCCGGATATGAACACTTCGGTGCCTTTTTCCACGGTTCCGCTGAAAAGTCGCCCGGTTGCAACTTCCCCTGCATGGGGGTCCACAGAGATGCTGGTTACCATAAAAGCAACATCCCCTGTTCTATCACATCTTGCCATGCTCTTGCCTATCTCGCTCTCTGCATCTCCCTCCCATATTACTGGAACTCGGTACTTTTGCGCTTCTACCGGATTAGGCAGATGCTCTGTGATCATATCAAGAACAGCTTCATAAGCAGGACACTTGACCGCTAATTCGCGCATGTTATTCTGCCGGCAGTACTCGAAAACCTCCTTAAAGCCAATCCCCGTCTTCCGCATGGTTGGGACGCTAATAGCCCAGTTATACAACGCGGAGCCAAAAGCGACGTTACCTTTTGCTGCATCTAATTTCCAGTCCTCGAATTTATCCTTCTTCATTCCCTGCATCAGTTTGTTTACCTTATCTATTATCCTACCGAGTCGGATGTGCATCTCCTGTGCATCTACTTTCAGCTCGTTTATCAGTCTATCAACTTTGTTAATGAAAAGAACTGGTTTCACATTCTCTTTCATCGCCTGCCTTAGCACGGTCTCGGTCTGCGGCATAGCGCCCTCTACGGCATCAACAACCACCACGGCACCATCAACGGCTCTCAACGCCCTTGTCACATCGCCACCAAAGTCAACATGACCGGGTGTATCAATAAGATTTATGAGGTGCGTCTCTCCTTTGTAATCATAAACCATGGACGCATTTGCGGCAAATATCGTTATCCCCCTTTCTTGTTCCAGATAATAAAAATCCGTGAACAGTTGCTCCCCTGCTAATTCTTTCGATATTATCCCTGCTCCTGCGAGGAGGTTGTCAGTCAAAGTGGTCTTTCCATGGTCTATATGAGCGATGATGCCTATATTCCTTATTCGCTCTGTCTTGTCCATCAATACTTTTACCCTTTCCGCTGCTTTCCTTCCTCTTGTTGCCATTCTCGTATCACCTTGTAGTTTTTTCTTTTTGTTTTGTCTTTTATTTTATATAAGTAAGATATAAGTTAAGTATTATTATAAGAGATAGACACTAAGGATAGAGGAATAAATGCCCGGGTGGTGTAGCGGCCTATCATTGAGCCCTGTCGAGGCTCGGACTCGGGTTCAAATCCCGACCTGGGCGTTGAACTCAATTGTTAATGCAATTTCTATTTTTTCACTCCCGCTCAAAAAATCGCTGAATTTTTAGCGGATACCCTAAATCTCAATATAGCTGCAATCCCTCCCAGTCCGTTAAGCCTCTTACCTGGCTCGAACTCCGTGCTGAACACTACTACATTGCCCCTCGATCTTTCTACATCCTTAAGCATACTTTCTATCTCTATTCTCTCCTTTTCTTTCTCTTCCTCTCTTATTCTCGGCAACATGAGCTTTTCATCACTCACAAGTAAAGTTTCTATTGCACCATACCGCAAAGCATTTTTCACTTCTTCTTTTCCATATACCGCCTTTCCGTCCTTCTCCTTGCTTATCTCTTCCATTAACCTATCCAGCAGCCTAACTTCACGTGTCAGCCTTTCCTCTCGCTTTAACCGTTCCACAGCTCCTCTTTTCAAAACTTCTAAAAATCCCGACATGCCTATCGAAGAAGTCTGCTCCATTCTCGTTATCTTCGCTAATTTCGCATCCTTCTCCTTCAGGAAAGAAAAGAAATCATTCTTTACAAAGCCAGGACCCGCAATGATTACTGCTTCCGCAGCTAAGGAAAGAAAAGAGTTTTTCAATTGGTTTAGCACATCGGAAAAAAAATCCTTTTTACTTCCCTCTCTTTTCCCTTTATCCATACCTTTACCCGAGCCATACCTTATTGAAAAAAGCTCATCCACACCATACTCTCTTACTATGCCTGCAACTGCCTCCCCTTCCTCTATGGTGACCACAATGACATCAGGAGAAGCAACGGCTTTTTCCGCCTCTCTTAGCCTTTTTAGCTGGTGTTCTTTCCATGTCTTAACGATGGAAAGCTCCGTACCGGGTTCGATGTTAAAGGTGTGATAAGAACCCAGCTCAGTGTCCAGCCCGCGCTCTATCACCCCTTTTATACGCAATCTGCGAGAGAATTTGTGAAATTCGACACTTTCAGCCCTTATGCCCAACCTAACAGGTTTTTTCTCTGTCTTATCCGGTCTTATCTTATCGGTTGCCTCTTCTATCCTCCTGTGTGTAAGAGAATATACAAGGTCACCCGCTTCTATTACATGCTTGAGATGCCATAAGTCGTCCAACGATTCGGGAATTAGAGAAACTTCCCCGCTTTTCCTTTTTTCCCCTCTCTCCTTTACCTTCTTTTTTAATACCTTCATTCATTAAAATTTTTCTTTGAAAGAAGCTTTACAAAAAGAAATAGTTTTTTGGTGAACGCTATTTAGGAAAGGATGCACAGAAGCACAAGACTAAAACCATTGATAGACAACGCGGCAATGGTTGTGGAGAACGAATTTAAAACCTTGGTGATTGCTGACTTACATTTAGGTATAGAAGCAGAATTAAGGCAAAAAGGAATAAATATCGGCAGTCAAACGGAGAAAATGTTAGAAAAAGCAATCACGTGCGTAAAAGAGGCTGAGCCGGATGTGATCGTTTTATTGGGTGATGTAAAACATGCAGTGCCAAAATTATCTTGGATGGATAGAAAAGAAGTGCCTTTTTTCTTGGCAGAACTGGCTGAGTATGCACCGGTATACGTGGTTAAAGGAAATCATGATGGGCATTTAAACAAACTGTTACCAGAACACAAGCAAAAACACAAGCACAAGGTATATATTAAAAGTACAAAAGGGTTCTTGTTTGATGGCGTTGGATACCTGCACGGGCATTCATGGCCCTCGCAAGATTTATTTTCTGGTGAATATATATTCATTGGGCATAATCATCCAAGGATACGACTTGTAAGTCCAAACTCGCATTATACGAGCATGAAACCAGTTTGGATTCGTGCTAAATGCGATTATGACGCGGTAAAGAAGCAATACCCGGAGCTAAGGAAAAGCGGCTGGAATGACCCATGGGTGATAATAATGCCTGCGTTTAATGAGATATGCGGGGGTATTACTTTTAATTCGCCGAACAAAAGGCTTCTTGGACCCATCGCTTCGAAACTTCTTCGCTTAGAGGATATGGAAGTGTATTTGCTGGATGGCACATATATAGGAAGAGTAGAGGATTTGGAGGTAGCTCACAGTGCTCCGCCGGGGATTTGAACCCCGGTCGTGGGCTCGAGAGGCCCGCATGCTTGGCCGAACTACACCAGCGGAGCAAAATTTCAAAAAGTTTCCAGTTCCTTAAATTTGCGCTCAATAAATGTGTTGCATACCTCATCTGGGTTGCCACGCATCACCACCATTCCCTCATCAATTAATATCGCTTCATGTGTAAGCTCCCTGATTACATCAAGCTGATGGCTCACCACCAGAATGGTTGTGCCGAATTCACGATTTAAATCTTTCAGCGAATTCGTCACAATACGCAGCGAAATCGGATCTATGTCACCAAAGGGCTCATCTAATAGCAGAATTTCACAGTTTGAAGCCATAAGAGCGGCAATTGCAAGCCTTATTTCTTCCCCCACGCTCGTCTCAGAGATGTAACGAGTGAATATCTCTTCAGGCAGATTCACAGCTTTAAGATATGGTTTTGCCGCTTTAAACGCCTCGCTCGCCGGGAACTCGGGAAACAGTTCATCCAATACATCCATCTCAAGCCCTAACTCCCTGAGTCTACCCTTTGCTTCTTCTTCTGGTAAGTCCGCAAGCCGTAAAAGAACATCGAGTGTGATGTCACTTATACCAAATTCCTTCGCTCTTTTCATCGCCTGTTTTACACTCTCAAACTTCTTCAACCCCATCTTCCGGGCAAATAGGTCTTGAACAAGCTGATAAGGTGGAAGCGCGAACTCTTGATGGATAATGCCCAACTTGCTTCTCGCTTCTATTGACCTTCTACCGTATTCTGCAATATTGGCAAAGTCAACAGTACCTATTCTTATCAGAATGTGCCCTCTATCAGGCCTCTCAAAACCGCCCAACAATCTCATCAATACCGTTTTTCCCATTGCCGAAGGACCAACTATCCCAAGGATGTCGCCTCTTGGAACCCTGACATTGACATCCTGCATCTCTATCGTTCTTATCAATGTATTAGACGTGACCAGGTCATATTTTTTCCAGGCGCCATCTATCCAGACCACCGTATTCCTTTCATCCTTTACGGGAGCTAAAGGTTTTACAGGCTCAAGAGGAGCTAAGAACTTCTCAATCACGCTTTCAGGATCTCCTTCCTCTACTATCCCTCCCTTATCCATCAGGAGCATCTTGTCGCAGAGAGATCTATGTACTTCTGGCATGTGCGAAACCAGCAAAATACTGATATCTGTTCTTTCCTTTATCCTTTTCACCGAGTCGAGCAGGAGTTTCCTCGTCAGGGGATCTGACATCGTGCCTGGTTCGTCAAGCAATAATAAAGAGGGTTCTTTTGCAAGCTGTCGAGCAAGTAGAACCCTCTGTTTGTCTCCACCACTTAAAATCGTATATAAGTGGTTCCATTTGTCTCTCAGCCCAACAAGATCGAGTATTTTAAATGCTTCCTCCTTTAACTCCTCGTATTCATCCTCAAACTCTGGTATCTCTTCAAAACCTGTTTGCTTTGCTCTCAGTCGCTTTATCACGTTGTCTATCACCGAGATGTTATAGAGTGCGAAAGACCGCTGAAGGTGAAAAGCAGTCTTCTCTCGAAGTTTTCTATACTCCGGCCAGGATGAGTCGGGTGTTACCCTAACGCCATCCATTTCTATTACCCCTTCGTCAAATCTCTCGTAACCTCGGAGCATGCGAAGCAAAGTTGTCTTCCCTGCTCCGCTTCTCCCTATTATCCCCAGCGTCACGCCCTTTTCTACCTTGAAGGATACGCCATCCAGCGCTACCAATTTCTTGCCTATTTTCGATAATTCATACTGCTTACAAAGCCCCTGAACTCGCAATACTTCACCCATTTTTATCTTTACTCCTTTTAATATATGCACATATATACCTATAAAATCATAAATATTTTAATTCGCTCTTTAGCCGCAGGATTACCTCCTCGCGCTCTTTGATTTCTCTCGCATCTCTTTTATCCCCTTGGCAATCCCCTTCACAATCTCCTCTTTTCTTCCTACTTTATTCACCAGCACTCTTCCACTTTTATCCCAGTGCGTTTTTGGAAAGGCTTTTTCCTTCTCTAACACCGGCTTCAGACCAAGCATTCTCGCAACCTTTTCTATCTCCTCTATCTTTGGTGATTTCACCGCATTTCTTCTCGATATTATTCTCCCTTCCCCTCTTGTCCTACCCGCTGTTAAATACGCAGGCCAGATAACTATTTTTTCCATGGTTGATTGATTCTCAATAAATTAAAGAAAAAGCGTTTTCAACCCCATCCATATATCTTGCATATTTATTCCCAACTCATGCCCCACAACACCAATTCCGATAAATGTTCCAGCAATGCTCCCTATATTTGCCAACGCCGCCACCAGAATGACTCTAAATAGCTTATTTCTCATTAATTCTCGCAACGATTCCACGTATAACATACTCTTTGCGTCTTCCGTCTTTGGTTTTCGCATCCGGGCTTCCGCCAAGCCTGCAAACCACCCTGCGGCTAAAAAAGGATTCAAGGAAGTAAGCCACGCTACGGAAAAAGCAGTAAGCGCCGAAAGAGGATGCCCTCTTGCAATGACAACACCCCCCGCGGACAAAACACCATTTATTAGAAACCAATAGAGGAACACTTTGAGGAGAGTATCAAAGGATATGCCCAAGGAAATGACCGCTAAAAGGATAGTCAAGAGAGCTACGCCCAATCCAACTCCCAACAGGTCTTTTATACCGAACCTCCTTTTGGGAAGCGAGCATAACTCCTCCTTAGGCGGTATCAACTCCGGATGACCAATAAGTTTTTTTATCCCCGCGACATGCCCGGCACCAACTACCGCAACTATTTTTCTGAGCGACGCATTTTTGGTCATGCTATTTGTTTGTAGGTCTAACAAGCTCCCCGCGATATAAGCGTCTCTTTCGTCTAACAGTGCCGTTGCGGCACCTGGTGAAAACTCCCTTAATTCCTCCATCAACCGTGTGACTACATCGTCATCCGTTATTCTATCCAGCTCTATCTCCTTATTCCCATCAACCATCAACTTCTTTTCCTCTTTTTCTTTCTCTTCCTCTACGCCTCTTTTCTCTCCCCTGTCCTTTCTCATGCTTCCCATGCTACCAATCGCAAAGATAATCGAAAAAATCATCTTTATCTTTTCAAAAAAGGTCATCTTTTTCCAGAACCGCTGCATCGTTATTTGAATAGGCCTGTCAACCAGTGCAACCTCGCATCCTTTTTCCTCTGCTTTCTTTATCGCGGCCATCATATCTGCACCTGGCTCAATTCCCAACTCCGCACCCATTTTTCGTTGCACGTAAGCAAGCAGCCAATGCGTGAGTATTAGAAACGGACTGCCACCACTCATCGCGTCCTTTATTGAAAAATCCTCCACATTTCCTTTCAATGCATTATACCTGCCTTCGCATAACTCAACAGCAACCACGTCCGGTCCTTCTCTGTCTATTACCGCCTCCACCTCTTTCACGCTTTTCTCCAATATATGCCCCGTCCCTACCAGGATGATATTATCTTGCATTGTTCATCGCTAAGCATTCCTTAGAACTCTATTTTCCTTTTTCTCTATATATGTGCTACATGTTTATATATACCTCCTCTTTTATATCTTTTTCTGCAAGGAAGGGCGGGCCCCCCAATCACCTCTAATGCTACTTTGACGCCAAATGCGAGCACTTTATCGTGCTAAGACTCCGCGCAATGGCTGAGATTGTTTCGCCTTTATAATGTGTCAATAATTTATTTTTTGTAGCCCACTTTTTCGTGAACAAAAATGAAGGGGGGGAAATAAAAATAAAAACTCCCTATTAAACTTTTTCAATTTTTAGTTTCTTTTTGTCTTAGCACTAACTAAATCTGCGACTGCTGTTCATCTCGAACCCACTTATGGTGCTACTATCTTTATCAGCTCAAAATCTTCCGTGAGAGTTCCAGTATAATAGCTTTGATATTTCGGAATGATGAGCTTCTTATCAGTCTCGTCGTAACCTATCCAGTACCTTGTTAAGAATGATACTGACGGGTTCTGTAAGTTGACATTAACTTCGACCACCAAGCAGTGAATTGTTCCATATGGTCCTGTAAGGTTTACTTCATTGGTTACTTCACCAGATACTACTGCAGTGGTGTCAATTGGAAACCACAAACCCGCATCCAGCCATCCTGTGACATTTGTTGTAGCCGTCCATGTTTTTCCAACCCACAACGGAAAATCAAACATCACAGGGTCGAAGGACCAATCAAAATCCCTCTCCCTCACTACCCGTTTCATTATGACATCTTCATTGACCTCATCAACACCAATGTACATTTTAGTACCGCGACCGGGTTTGGTTATGTTAACCACGAAGTACGTCTCATTGTCAATTTCTGCCGTTTCGCTGAACAAGTCAATAGTTGCATTCTTTCCAACGTTCTCAGGGTTTACGTCATTGGTAATGTTCATTATGTAAGTAGTCCCTGGTTGAATCCTCGAAAATTGGATTACAGCTTTTTTCACCCCCAGCATAATACACACTGTATCGTTATAATTCCCATTTATATCAGTTGCATTCACCGTTAGATTGAATGTTCCCACAACGCTTACGTTTGTGGTGTAATTATACACAGTCCATGAAATATTGTCTTTAGTGTAGTTCCCGATATTAAACATCGTGGTAGTTGCATTTCCACCAATAGGCGATAGGTCTATGGTTACAACGTCAATTGGGCTGTCTATACCTGCTGCATCCACTCGTAACTCGGTAATACCAGTGTTTACAGCAATTACTGGTGGATTAGCACTTGCATTTATTACCTGCGGTGGTGTTGCTAACACGCTGTTTATGTCGTTGGTTGTCTGTGTACTCGCCATTACTGGCAGCATAGGAATCAACGCTAATATTGCCGTCGTCACTATAAATGCAGTCTTTAACTTATTCCCTTTTTGTCTTTTATTTTTCACTTCTATTTTTTCACCTCCTCCAAATTTTTACTTTTTAGGTATTAACTTTGTCATTTTTCATGATACTTTTATTAAACTTTTTATCTTATTTGCACACAAGTGAGCAATTCGTGTAGGTTCAGGCAATTTGTGCTTGCGGATGCAATCTTTTATCAGCCACAGGGAAGTTTTTAGCGATACCTTATGCCCTGGTGCGATGATTAGAGGTTTACAGCCCTTTTTGCTCTTTAGATAATAGCCGATTTCTCTATTTTTGTATTTTATCACGTGTGCTTCGCCTTCTTTCATTGGCACTTCGCCATTGCCACACAGGAGGTTTTTTGCTACGCCTATGGTCGCAATGTTCAAAGTAACGCCTACATGCGTGGCTAAACCTGCAAATCGCGGATGGTTTATCCCACAACCATCTATTACTAACAGATCAGGCTTATTTTTTAGGGTGTGAAAAGCCTTTATTATGGCTGGTGCCTCTCTAAAAGAAAGAAGTCCGGGGATATAAGGGAAATCCACAGGCATCACAGAGTAGGAATAATCAATAAACTTCATGGAAGGGTACTCGAGTATTACAACAGCAGATATTATTTTCTCCTGTCTGACTATGTTCTTGTTTGATTCGTAGAAGAAAGCTTGGTCTGCTCCTGCTATTATTTTCAGTTCTTTCAAACTTAGTTGGTCTGCTATTATCGCTTTGGATGCGATTTCTTTCTGTATGGAATATAGCTCGTCAGTGTTTTTCATTGTACATAAAAGTGACTTTCTTCCATTTTATTCTTTCAAATCAAACGAAAATCCTTAGACAAAAAAGTCATACATGTTTGAATTATGGAAGAAGTAATTGCCACACCTTTCTCTTTCTTCTCATCTATATTCAAGTTACACTGGAAGCACCTGTTTCACCTCCCACAAAAGTTGGTTAGTTTTGCGGTTCTAAAATCACAGTAAAGCAAATATTCACAGATAATCACAATTGGGGCCGGTACTGTCTCCTCCACCGGGGAGAGATAAGAGAGGTAGAGAAGAGAGAAGTGGAGAAGATGATGAGCTGCAAGGGTCCCGATAGGGGATGTTTCGTTTATTACTGTCCAAAATGCGAGGAATACCGTGAGATATCATTGGGCTGCAATAGCAGACTATGCTCAGATTGCGGTCAACGTGCCACATAGACACGCAGTGATGACCCTTCCAGACAAATTACGGCCTGTGCTGAAAGAAGATCGACGGCTGTGGGTCGTTATGGACTCGGCGATAAAAGCGTTGAATGACAGCCTATCGCACGCATTGAGGAAGAAGGTACTGGTTGGTGCGATTATTGTACTACACCCCTCCTCTCATTCATCTCCTCATCACTGAAGGAGGATCTGACAAGTCAGGAAAGTTCGTACACAATAAGTTCATCCCTTACAGGGCATTACGACGAACTGAACGTGGCAGTATCAAGTCCTGACCAACCTGAAGAAGGCTTTACCAAAGACGGGAATTGGAATTTCATCTTTAGGCTTTGTTTGATAGATTATCTCCCTTCTTTTGCATAAAGGAAGTTTGTAGGTTTCTATATTGAAATTCTGCTTGATATATTACGAGCATAATCGCTCTTTATACATCAGTCCATTATTTTAGCCTTGTCAGAAATTATCGCACTGTTGCCGGTAGGGTCATCTATTATTAACGTCATG
>PIXU01000050.1 GCA_003601795.1 Candidatus Methanophagales archaeon | reverse complement strand
TGTGCCAGCTACTCCCGAAAGCTCGCACATTACCCTGATTGTATTCGAATCAATGAAAGCCCAGGAGGTTACAGGTATTGCTGTACCATCCAAGCTACCCTCTGCAACATCGGTCACGTTCACCACGCTCGAATCGAACGACAGATCGAACAGTGCCATGTTGAAATTGGCTACATCATCCACCACGTCTATTGTTGCAGTGAATGTCCCTCCGACAGCGACAAACTCCGGCGCGTTTACTTCCACCTTAACCGGACCAACGATGATCTCATCATCCACCCACACCGCTGGTATCTCTTCCGCTTCTGTGTTCCCAAGAAGTCCCTCTGATATGTCTAACACACTTCTATCTCCACCCTTCCCTACTACTGCAAAGCTTATTGTCGCTAAGTTCCCCGCGCCACTTACGCCAGCAATCCCCGAAACAGCAAGGAATACCCTTATTGTGTCCTCATCCATGCGCTCCCACCTATCCACCGGTATCGTTTTTCCGTCTATGCTACCATTTACAACCTCGGTCACTTTCACCACGTTCGCATCGAAGGACAGGTCGAACTGCCCTGAGTTGAAATCCGTGACGTTATCCACGTCTATGCTTGCATCAAAAATTTCTCCTGCCCTTGTCATCTCTGGTGCATTTACTGTGACATTCACAGTGCCGCTTGTTTGCTCCGCCGCTGATCCCGCAATTGCCAAAGAGGCGATGATGGCTGCTGCAATGCAAATGATTACGCCTCTCACCAAAACACCTTTCCCTTCAATTCTACCTTTCTCTTTTTTGCTCATACTTATCACCCCTTTCCCTCCTTTTTTTATTCTTTTATGCAAACAAACAAGAGAAATATTCGAGGATATATATAAAATTTTCTATTTTTTTCTTACGTCTAGTATGAGAAGCTAAAAAGTAGTATATGTTAGTAACATATGTGAGGGGCATATGATTGTCGAGTCATCTGATAAAGATTGCAAGCAAAGTTATCCCCTATTGCCCTTCCGGGATTCGAACCACGTAAGGGACAGATTTTTTCTTTCTTTGGAAAAGGAAGAAAGTGTAGGGGCATCCAATTTACGGCGATCTCACAGAAAACCTTTTTATACTCGTGAGTAAGGGAATTGCTTCTTAAAAGATTGGATAAAACGCTGCAGAACTCTATATTAACGGACGAGGTTTGCTTGCTCTTGGGTGACAAGGTTAAAGAAGGGGTTGCTGAGGAATGGAAGAGACGTGGGTGGCTTATAGATGAAGTTGGTAGTTGACGGTAATATTCTATTCTCTTTCTTCAAAAAGGATTCCATAACACGAAAATTAATTACTGCGTTTGAAATCTTTGAATTATACACCCCCCCTGCTTCCAATATCCCCGGTATCTTTATCCTCAACGTCAAATCCTCCGGTCTTCCCTTGATGGCTGTTGCCGAAAGAGCTTAATTAAATTTAAATCAGGTAAAAGAAAATTGCTACGAAAATTGTGTCAATTTCAATTGTCTCGCTATGCACACTTCTCCAGGTATTTCAACAGGATATTTCTCAGTTAGACAGCCCAAGCAAAGATTGCTTGCTTCTATACCTACGGAATCTATCAGCCCTTTCATGCTCAGATATCCAATCGAATCGGCGTTTAGAAACTCACAGATCTCATCCAGATTCCTTTTCGAAGCCAGTAACTCATCCCTCGTTGGCGTGTTGATCCCGAGATAGCAAGGTGCAATTATCGGTGGACTTCCTATTCGCATATGCACCTCTTTCGCACCTTTTTTCTTCAGATAATTTACAATTCTCCTCGAAGTAGTCCCTCTGACAATACTGTCATCCACCAGAACAATTCTTTTTCCCTCCACGTTGGCTCGCACGACATTTAATTTCAACCTTACTGCGGTATCTCGCGATGTCTTCTCCGGCATGATGAAAGTCCTTCCTACATACCTGTTTTTTATAAAACCTTCCATATAATCGAGCCCTGCTCGTTTTGCATAGCCTATTGCAAATGTGATGCCGGAATCCGGTACTGGTGAAACCATATCTGCCTCTACGCCACATTCCTCTGCCAGTCTTTCTCCTATCTTCATCCTTACGTCATACACTAACCTACCGTCCAATACCGAATCAGCGCGCGCAAAATAGATATATTCAAATATACAATGAGCGGTGTTTTTTCCTCGATATAACTGATGGCTTTCTAAATTCTCCCCCTTTAAAATCAATATTTCCCCAGGTCTTACATCTCGAATTAAATACCCATCCAACATATCGATCGCGGGACTTTCGGATGCTATTATATATCCTCTTCTTCCGTTTCCATCTATTATTTCACCTAAGCACAAAGGTTTAATGCCTAAAGGGTCCCTAATCGCTATTAATGTGTTATTTAATAAGATAACCAACGAATAGGACCCTATTGCACGTCTCATCAGTTCCTTAATAGCTTCTATCGGATCGTGCCTTACCAGTTCCTTCGCAAGTAAATGCGCTATCACCTCTGTGTCTGTATCAGAATGGAAAACCCTACCTTCTCGCTTTAACTCTCTTCTCAGCTCTGCGGTATTCACAAGGTTGCCGTTATGTGCAATAGCAATTTTCCCTCTCTGATAATTCACGAGCAGAGGTTCTGCATTTTCTACTTTTGACGCGCCTGTCGTGGAATACCTTACATGACCTATACCAATGTTCCCTTTTAGTGATTCCAATCGATGGTTGTTGAGAACTTCGTAAACAAAACCCATTCCCTTTACCAGTGTTATTTCCCCCGTGCACTCTCTTGTTTCGTTTTCTTCCTCCTTATCTACACCCGTATGACCGCTCACAGCTATGCCTGCGGATTCCTGCCCCCGATGTTGTAAAGCATAGAGAGCATAAAAGAGGGGCAAAGCTACATTTCCCCGTGCTAAAGCTATGCCGACTATTCCGCATTCTTCGTTTTTACCTAACACGCCTCCGTAATTAATCATTTCTTAAAACTCTGTCATATCCTCCAATATTTTCTTTGCACTTCCTTTATCTCTTCTACTCTTTTCCTCACCTTCTCATTCTCCTTTATTTCCCCTTCCTTTTTCTCTCTCGCAGTTGATAAAAGCGAATTGAAAACAGATAAAGCAGATTCTCCGATAGCATTCAGGTTATATCCTCCCTCTAAAGTCATTACAATTCTACCTTTGCTATTCTTTTCCGCTATCTCCTTTATCACATCCGTGAATAACCCGAATCCGAGCGATGTTACGTTCATTGATGCCAGCGGGTCGGCAGAATGTGCGTCAAATCCCACAGATACAAGCACAAACTCGGGGTTGAAGTCCATTGCTATCGGCACTAAAATATTATTGAACGCAGATAAGTAGCCGATGTCATCAACTCCTGCTGGAAGCGGGACGTTAACTGTGTATCCCTCTCCTTCACCCTTACCTACTTCATCTATCCATCCAGTGCCGGGATAATGAGGGTATTGATGTACGGAGAAATACAAAACAGAAGGATCATCGAAAAAAAACTCTTGCGTGCCATTTCCGTGATGCACATCCCAGTCAGCAATTAAAATACGCTTAATGCCATATTTTCTCTTCAAATGCTCTGCTGCAATCGCGATATTATTAAATATACAGAAGCCCATGCCTTTATTCGCGGTAGCGTGATGCCCAGGCGGTCTTATCAATGCAAAAATGCGCTCCTGATTATTCGATTCATCAATTACTTCGTCAACTGCTTTTATTGCTCCACCTGCGGAAAGCAGCGCTATTTCATAAGTATCTGTGCATACAGGCGTATCCGAGTCGAGCATCCCGCCACCCCGCTTGCACATTGCGTCCACTTTTTTTATGTATTCGGGAGCATGCACATACGCTATTTGCTCCTTTGATGCCTTCACAGGAACAATTCTTCTCAACCTTTGCATGAAACCCGCTTCTTTTAGCTTCCACATTATGGCTCGCAGCCGCTCTGCACTCTCTGGATGATACCCCGTGTCATGCTTCAGATAATCCTCGTGATAGACGTACCCGGTGGAAACGGCAGTGCTAATGCTGTTCATCTTTTTATTTTTACAATTTTAATTTTCTTCTTTTTCATTGTACATAAATAAAGTATAACTTCCTTCCATTTTATTCTCCTTTTATGAAAAATGCGGGGAGGTCGTTGAAACTACCGTAATCTCTGAGCTTTCCACTCCATATCTTTCCTTGATCTGTTTCTTGATGAAGGGCTTTCTTTTCAGCACAGACTGTCTGAAAACCCTATAATTGGCGTAAATCTATTGCAAGTTCCGCAATGATCTCCGTATAGTCTCCAATCCTGCTTATACTATCGGTTATGATTCCGAGAGGTAGCGCATTTGGCGTGGCAATCGTCAATCGGCTGATTTCCAATACCTTCCACTTTATCCGTGCATTCTCCCTCAATACCCTGCTCGCAAGTTTTGTATCCGTACTTCGGAGTGAAATGACGCCTTGCTCAATACTATCCAGCAAATCCTTCCCTACCTCCACGAGCCTGCCTATTATATCCTTCGGCACATCCTTATCAAAGTCAATAGATCGGAGCGTATTTGCAATCTTTACCGTATGGTCGCCGATTCGTTCGAGATTATCCGCAGCAAGACGGAAATGAAAAGCCTCTACGAGGCTCAACTGGTCTTCTTTCGACACCCATCCCTCTTTTAATCTCCTGAGGAACAGTTTCAAGATTAATAGGTAAACCCTATCCACCTCTTCATCCCTTCCCACAATCTCACTCAGCATCTCCTCCTTTATTCTCGCGTCGAAAACATCTATCAGGTCTTTAAGCATTCCAGATACGAGTGCATATATCCGCTTAAGTCCTTTTTCAATCGTAAATTCACCGGGGTTCAGGATGTCGTAGATTACCATTTTACTTCTCGTTTCTTCTACTATCTCACTACCGATGAGATTTTTGCATAGCTCTTTCACCTCTTTCCTTATCTCCGGTGTTATCCTTCTTGCATTAAGCTCTATGACCTGGTGTCCCATCACATAAGCACCTATAATATCCATTTTGAGTTCACACATATCGCTGTCGATTTTCAGTGTCTTACGACTGATAAAGGGTTGAGTCTTAGCCGGTGTGAGCAGCAATGACCCATCATCGCGGTGCGTGATTGACACCAGTGAACCGGGCTGCAGCCCGACATCAACCGCCCATTTCTTCGGTAAGGTAATCATATACGTCGATTTCCCGGTTATTTGAACCTTTCTTGCTTCCATTTCCTCACTCCAACTTCCTCTTCTCCCCAGTAACCATGTATATAATCCGGGAGGCGATATTACACGCATGGTCGCCAATTCGCTCTAAATGCAGCGCCACGAAGAGTAAATGCGAGGCATTTGCAATACATCTCGGATTTTCTATCATTATCATCATCAATTCTCGCCTGACCTGGTCAAATAGCGCATCTATTACATCGTCTCGTTCCGAGAAATCCTCCAGTAGTTTTATATCTCCTGTCGAAAACGCTTTGAGACAATCAGAAATCATGCCCTGCGAAATCTCCGACATCCTCGGTACGTCAATCAGCGGTTTTGCAAACGGTTCATCCGCTATCCTCCGGACAATCTCCGCAATGTCACCTGCAAGGTCGCTTATCCTGTCGAAATCCGTTATTATCTTCATGCACGTCCCTATGGTTCTCAAATCGGAAGCCATGGGCTGTTGCAACGCTAACAGTCTCATACACCTGTTCTCTATATCAAATTCCAGTTCGTCTATCGTGCCGTTATCTCTGATTATCCTCGATGCCAATTCCGTATCTCGCTGGACAAGAGCTTTGATGCTATTTTTCGCAGATCCCTTCGCCAGCTCGCCCATCCTCAGCACATCTCCCATGAGCTTTTCCAAATCCTCTATATATTCTTTTCTTACTGCCATTTAGCCAAACCTTCCGGTAATATAATCCTCCGTTCTCTTATCCTTCGGGCGCTCAAAGATTCGCGTTGTCTCACTATATTCTATCAGCTCGCCCATCAGGAAGAACGCAGTAAAATCTGATACACGAGCTGCCTGCTGCATGTTATGCGTCACGATAACAATTGTATAGTCCTTTTTCAATTCCCGCAACAACGCTTCTATTCGCGCAGTTGATACTGGGTCCAGTGCTGAACATGGCTCGTCGAAGAGGATTACGTCTGGATTCACTGCCAATGCCCTCGCTATACACAACCTCTGTTGCTGCCCGCCGGAGAACTTCAATGCGCTTTCTTCCAGCCGGGCTTTCACTTCTTCCCACAATGCCGCTTTCTTCAAACTTTCCTCTACTATTCTATCCAGCTTTCTGTTCCGCACGCCATGAATCTTCGGACCGTAAGCCACATTATCATAAATACTCATTGGGAACGGATTTGGCTGCTGAAATACCATCCCTATGCGCTTCCTCAACTGAATGACGTCCACTTTTCCATTGTATATATCAGCGCCGTCCATAAGAACCTTGCCTTTCGTATGCGCGCCGTTAAGTTCATTCATCCTGTTCAGTGCCCTTAAAAAAGTCGTCTTCCCGCAGCCTGAAGGTCCTATCAACGCAGTTATTTTGTTCGCTTCTATTTTTATATTCACTTCTTTTAACGCATGCACCGTTCCACCACCGTAATAAACATTCAAACCCTTGGTCTCTATCTTACTCATTTTTCCTTTCTTCACCCCCTGGATCCGCTCATGCGCTTAATATACCTGTTCCGAAGGAACAGAGCGAATACACTTATCATCAAAAACATCATGATTAGCACGAGAGAAGCGCCAAATGCGTGAGATTCCGCCACATCCCGGGAGGCTGGAACCACCGTCAGTATCGTATAGATGTAAACTGGTAAAGCACCAACATCATCCAGCAATGAGTGTGGTAGATAAGTCACAAGACCACCGATTGTTAGAAGGATAACCGCAGCTTCTCCGATCGCCTTCCCGGCACCGAGCAGTATCCCGGTTATTATACCGGGATAAGCGCTTTTCAGCACCACACCTCGTATGGTTTGCCACTTAGAAACACCTAAAGCAAGAGAAGCTTCGCGGTAAGACCGAGGAACCGCTTTTAGCGCTTCTTCACTCGCTCTGACCGTCCATGGGAGAATCATGAATCCAAGAGCTAACCCACCTGATAACATGCAAGGACCAAAACCAAGATAATAAACGAGAAATATAAGCCCGAACAAGCCTATCACTATTGATGGTATCCCGGCTAAGCATTCCACAAAGAACCTGACGCTTTTTGTTAATATATTCTCCGTGGCGTATTCCGCGAGATATATTCCCGATGCTATACCAATAGGAACGGCAAAGAGCAGACAAACAGCAAGAAGGCATAATGACCCGATTATATGCGGAAATATCCCGCCCTTCTCAAGAGCTGTATAATTTGGCGGTTTCAACAAGAAATCGAGGCTTATGACCTGGATACCTTTCAAAAATATGTATCCCACTACTCCGAACAATACTGCTACGGAAATTAAAGCTACCATGCACAGACTTATTTTTATTACCGTTTCCTTCATCTATCTCCCTCCAATCACCCCTTTTATTGCAGCAGTAGCGCCAAATCTCCCTTTTATTGCCACAGTGGTTACTAAATTGAAAATTGCAACGATCACAAACAGAACAACTCCGATAGCGAACAGCGCGTGCTGATGCATAGAACCCCACTCCATATATGAATATTCGAGCACGATCGTGGATGTAAGCACGCGAACCGGCTCCAGGATCGAAGAAGGAATCCAGGGTATTTCAGGATTACCAATGACCATCAAAACCGCCATCGTTTCTCCTATTGCGTTTCCCATACCCAAAATCAAAGATGCTAAAATACCAGAGCGAGCATTTGGCAATAATACCCTTCTGATGGTCTGTAACTGTGTAGCGCCGAGAGCAAGCGATGCCTCCTTATATCCCTCTGGAACAGCTCTGATAGAATCCTCAGATATGCTGATCACATGCGGCAAAGTCATTATTGCAAGAATTATCCAGCCTGCTAATATACACTCTCCATAACCGCCTAATGAGTCCCTTATAAACGGTACAAGCACCATTAACCCGAAAAATCCAAGCACTATCGAAGGAATCCCGACTAGCATCTCTACACACGGTTTAATGATGTTACGAAGCCATCGCGGTGAAAATTCAGCCAGGAAAATGGCTGTTGGTATGCCAATAGCCGCGGCAATAGCTAACGCACCTGTTCCAACCACGAATGTGCTCACCACGATGGGAAAAATGCCGAACTGTTCATGTCCTGGACACCAGGTCATCCCAAAGATAAAATTCCAGCCCAGCGCCAATGCTGGAATGCTCTCCTTTAACATGAATGCGATAATAAAAAATACGAGAAGTATGGAAGAGAGCGCTGCGATAAACAATAGCTTTTCTATTATTCCTTCCTTCGCACGGTCCAGCCTTCCTAATTTTAATTTTAAACCACGAACATGCTCTAAAGCGCTCATCTCTTTGCTTTCTCTATCCTTTTCTCCAACACCAGTTCCTGTCCCCCTCTTGAATACATCCGGTATATCCTGATTGTTCCATTTTCCTTTTCCTCATCGTCTATTTCGATTAAGTTAAACGATTGAGGAATATTCCATTTCACACGGTTCGTGCATGCAGTTCCGGCATTTGTTATTATCATTCCATTCAAGTTCCATATCCACGGTACATGCTTATGCCCGCATAGTACGAGGTCGGTCCCACATCTTATGAGCAATTCGAGAACGTCTCCCGCATCCATCGGGATATTTCTTTCGCGTCCTGTTTTTGGCACCGAAATTAAATGGTGGTGGAGAGCCACCACCTTAAAATCGCGGGAATCCAGGCACTTCTCTATCCATCCATATTTCTCTCTGCCCACGTGTCCATCATCGAGGTCCGGTTGTGTAGAATCCACACCCACAATTGTTATTCCCCCGTATCGCTCTACTTTCGACCTGGGACCGAAAATCTCCTCAAAACACAGGTCGCCCACATTCCTCGCATCATGGTTCCCTGGAATTACTACTTTTTTCTCACACTCTATCCTCTCGATATAGCTTTCAGCACGCTCAAACTCAAAAGGATAGCCGTTCTCTGTTAAATCACCGGTAACGACCACGATTTCCGGCTCTATCTCGTTTATCTTTTCTATCACTTTCTCCGCCAAATCGGGCAGGAAGTGCGGTTCCGCCACATGAATGTCCGAGATGTGCACTATTTTCATGTTTTCGTCTTCACTTCCTCCTTCTGAGCGCTGCATAAGCTACCGCTAATAGACTTGTAATGGCTAATACCGTCCGGAATCCTGGTACTTCTGGTGTTGGTGTCGGTGTTGGTGTTGCAGTAGGCGTTATCTCCGGCGTTACTTCTGGTGTAGGAGCCGCTAATTTTATGTAGCCCATGTCTTCCACTACCTTCTGCCCTTCTTCACTCAGCACGAAATCTATGAACGCTTTCTCTAAATTACTCGGTTCTCCTTTTGTTATCAGGTATAGCGTCCTCACGATTGGATATTTATTCACGAGGACGTTCTCCACCGTTGCCTCTACTCCGTCTATCTTAACCGCTTTCACAGAAGGGTCAAGGTATCCGAGGGAAAGATACCCGATGCTGTTTTTGTCTCCGCTTACCGTTGCTCGTACTTCTCCATTCGAGGGCTTCACCGATGCTTTTCCTGTTATTTCCCTTTCCGAGGGCTTCATCACGAACTTCTCGAATACTTCTCTCGTCCCGGAACCCTCGTCGCGCGTTATCACTCGGATCGCTTCATCCGCTCCCCCTAATTCCTTCCAGTTCGTTACCTCGCCTGCGAATATCTTCGACGCCTGTTCCATCGTCAGTTCGCTTACCCCATTGGAGGGATGCACCACGATAGCCACGCTATCTTTGCCTATCGCTACTGGTTTCAAATCAGGATACCTCTCCATTTCCGTTGGTTTCACATCGCGCGATGCCGCACCGATGTCTATCTCACCTGCGCCCACCGATTTTACGCCATGACCTGACCCGCCGCCGGATACAGATATTCTCAGCCCGGGGTTCTTTTTCATGAGGAGTCGCGCGCATTCCTGATTTATTGGCAGCACGGTTGTAGAACCTGCGATTGTCAATTGTCCTGAGAGCTCTGCTGGCGCCCCATGGGCTGGCGCGGGCATTGAAACCACCGCTACTCCTATTGTCGCTATCGCTGATACCACTATTGCCACTATCACTACTGCCTTTATTTTTTCCATTTTATTTTTGCCTCCAATAAGGAGAAAAATAAAAGGCTATATAAATTTTTCGATAATTTACGTATATAGGGATAATGTATGTATAAATGCTCTTCAAGCATCTTACCTCAGCACAGCATGAACGTGTTATTGTCAAAATTCATGGAATTTTTTATAGACTTAACATACCATCAGATATAGTGTAAAGAAGTAAAAATGAAACCCCAAATCGCAATAGAAATTGCATTAGTAATATTGCTACTATTGGCTGCTGTAATTGCGCTTTCTGGATATTTCGGGAAGACATCAGCGTTTGATTTGCAAATCATTGATTTCAGAGTTGAGAACCCGAAACCATCTTTATTAAGCGATAGAGCCGTTACAATCAACCCTGGCGAATCCGTCACACTCGGCGTCATCGTCCAGAATAAAGGCGAAGAGATTATCTATCGAAACGCTTACAGTGTTGGTGTAGAAATAGTTTACCCAACGGAGGGAACTAAATACTGGAAATTGCCCGCTGAACGATTAATAGAGATAGACATGGGTCCTGGGGGAAGATCAAGTTATGCCTTTAACGTATGGAATCGAAAAGAGCAACCTTTTTGTGGAAACTTTAAAATTCAGGCTTATATCAAATCAGTGCAGAGTGGTGAAAAACTTGCTCGCAGCGATAACGTGACAATTCACCTTTCCACCTCCGTGCTCTCAAATAAATAAGAACCTACACACACCATTCCAATAGAAAATGCGGAAGCCACAAAAAAATCGAGCAATATAGAAAATTCTGAAGCTCCTGCTCCGAGCAAAGCACCTCTTAAGCCATCCACGCCATACGTTAACGGATTAGCATAACAAACAGGGGTAAGCCAGGAAGGCAATGCCTCTACCGGGAACAAAGCACCGGAGAGTAAAAAAATGGGGAACATAACGAAGTTTACTATCAATGAAAAACCTTGCATGTCGCGCATCCGCGAAGCGAAGATCAAACCCAACCCGATAAATGTAAACGAAATCAAGCACATGAACATTAGCGCGAGGATAACGGGTATCACGCGTGTGATTTTAAAGCCCAGTAACGTGCTTAACGCTAAGATTAAAATACCCTGCATTACGGAAACGGTACTACCTCCTGCTATCCTTCCTAAGACGATAGAAAGTCTCGATACCGGTGCCACCATCACCTCCTTCAGAAATCCAAATTCTTTATCCCAGAGAACAGAAATGCCTGCGAACATCGAACTGAAAAGCATGGTCATTCCTATTATCCCGGGAGCGAGAAACTCGATATAATCCATATCCTCCGGTATTCCAGGTATGGATGCATGCCCAAAACCTAATCCAAGAAATGCAAGGAAGAAAACAGGCATTCCTAACGCACCAACAACCCTGCTCTTTGCCCTCCACATCCCCTTCATTTCCCTGAGCCACAACACGTAGATTGCCTGAAAACTTATTGCCATTTTTTCGAGTAGCGATGAGATTCGTAGAGGAGTTCGCAAGAAAAAGTCCACCAAACCGCTAAACCTCTATTTTAACATCATCTCTGATTTTTGAAGTCGTAACAAATCTTCGGTACTCAGTTTTTGCCCTTCTCTGAACCTTTCATAAATGCTCTTAGCTCTCTTTCTTGCTTCCACTCTCTCTCTGAATCCAAAATCTTCCCTTATCTTCCTCCTCAGCCCGTTTATTACACGATTAAAGTCTTTTATGTCTCGAAGATACCTTCTGAAAAGCCTGTGCGCCTCATCAGCTTCCTCCTGCGCCTCTATAAAAAGCCTGTGCGCCTCATCAGCTTTCTCTCTCACTCTATCAGCTTCTTTAAACCATTCCACCATCTTATCATGGCATTCATGAGAAAGTTTTACGTATCTTATCACCTCTTCATGATATTTATCCGCTTCTCTCCGGTATCGCTGCGCCTTCCTCAGCAATTCCTTCAACTTTTTGTCCTTCTCCAATTCCTTTTGCATTCCATCGAACTCCCTCCTCAGCTCTGTTATCTTCGCTACTAACTTCTTCTCTTTATCTTTGCTAAGTACTTCTACCTGCTGTTTTAACTCTAATTCATCTATTCTTCTCCTAAGCCCTTCAAAGACTTCTATGCTCTTTAAGTCATTCTCCTTCCGCAACTTCTCCACCATCGAGTAATACGTAGATGCTTTTCTATTCAACTCACCGCGCTTTGCCTTCTTCTCCTCTATTAGCTTCTCATACACCTCTCTTTGCTTCTTAAAACCCTTTGCTCGCTCTACCGCCTCTTTTATTCGCCCATTTAGCTCGTCCCTTAACTCTGACCATTTGCTCGCTTCTGAATTTAACTCAGCCCTTCTTCTCTTATATTCCTCTGCTCTTTTTATTACTTCCGCTCTCCGTTCTATTAAATCCTCAAGCATTCTTGTTTATATCACTTGTACCTACCCTTTATAAATGCTTTCCTATTTTTTTCTTTTTCTTTTTATTTTTTTATTTTATTTATTGCCTTTTTACTTAGAAAGAAAAAGCCTCAGGAAATTTATACGCATCTTCACCATCAAAGCAATATTGCACATGCTGAAAACCCTTCCTTAACTCTATGACCTCTTCCTTTACCCTATTCTCATCCTCCTCCCCCATCACCACCCTTTTCATAAAAGATGCTATTTCTCTCATTTCTGATTCCTTCATTCCTATCCGAGTGAGCTCCTGCACGCCCAGCCTGATACCGGATGGCGCTTCAGGAGTTTTATCGAAAGGCAACATATTCTTATTTGTTATTATATTCGCCTTTTCCAATTTCTTTGCAACCGCATCTCCACCTCCATAGCCACGAACGTCAACTACGATTTGATGCGATTCAGTGAAACCCTTATGCTCGCATAAAACATCGAAATTTTCCTCGTATAAACTCTGCGCCAATGCTTTTGCATTTGACAGTATCTGCGATGCATACTCTGCGCCAAAATGTTTCATCTCTATTAATGTAACTGCCAACCCGGCAACATGATGCAGATGATGGTTGCTCACCGTCCCCGGGAAAACCGCTTTATCTATTTCGTCCCTTAAGTTATTTCTGCACAGTATTATCGCACCTTGAGGACCTGGAAAGGTTTTATGCGTGCTGCTTGTGACAACATCGGCTCCTTCCCTCAGCGGGTCTTGAAATTTCTTACCTGCAATGAGACCCAGTACATGAGAGGCATCGTACACTATCTCCGCATCCACCTCATCCGCAGCCTTTCTAGCTCCCAAAATAGGATGTGGGAAGAGAAATAGACTGCCGCCGAGTAATATTAGCTTTGGCTTATTTTCCTTTATCTCCTTCTCCATCCTGTCTGGATCTATATTCATCTCTTTCGGATCAAAAGGAAGATTCTTTAATTTCAAATCTCGTATCGAAGGTACAGAAAACCTCGAATGGCTTATATGACCTCCATCAGATACGGACAGCGCCATTATTCCGTCGCCCGGAGAAGTAAGCGCAAAAAGAGCTGCAATATTCGCATTTACACCTGAGGTGGGCTTTACATTCACATGCTCCGCCTCGAAAAGCTCCTTCGCATACCTCGTCGTGAGCTTCTCTATCTCATCTATGTATTCGCATCCCTGGTAAAACCTGTTCCCAATGTCGCCTTCTGCATATCTATGCGACAAGTCCGAAGCGAGGAGTCTTCTTACTGTATTGCTTGTAATGTTCTCGCTCGCTATGAGTGGCAGAGCATTTTCGAAAAGTTCGTGATGTTTCCTCGCCGCATTCATAACACCTTCTATCTCTTCCTGCATGCTTATCCTATTCCTAACAGTATAGAAAGAACAGCCATTCTCACAGGAACACCATAAAATGCTTGAAGGAAATACTTCGCATTTTTCGTCCCATCTACATCTGCATCTATTTCATCTACTTTTGGAAGTGGGTGCATGATTATTACATCTTCATTCTCCTTTATAAGTTCAATGTTTATACGATAAGTGCCAGCAACTTTGTTGTATTCAGCAGGGTCAGGAAACCTCTCCTTTTGTATCCTTGTTACGTATAGAACGTTCACTTCTTTTATCACTTCCTTTATATCTAAGGATTCAAAAACTTCGGCTCCTGCTTCCTTCAGATCCATCTTTATCTCTTCCGGCATCCTTAATCCTTCTGGCGATACAAAAAAAAGCGTTGCACCGTATAAAGATAGCGCATAAGCTAAGGAATGCACTGTCCGTCCGTATTTTAAATCCCCTATCAGAGCAATCCTAAGGTCATTGAGCAGTCCTTCTCTTTTTATTGTGTACAGATCGAGCAGGGTCTGTGTGGGATGCTGCCCTGCACCATCGCCTGCATTTATTATCGGGACAGAAGAGAAAGAAGCAGCCATCCTCGATGCCCCTTCCTGTGGATGTCTGAGCGCAATCACGTCACAATACCCTGACACAATCCTTATTGTATCCGCTAAATTTTCACCCTTTGCCACCGAACTTGCTTCTGTTGAAGACAGGTTTATCACCTCGCCACCCAATCTCTTCATCGCAGTTTCAAAAGAGAACCTTGTCCGGGTGCTTGGTTCGTAAAAGAGATTTGCGAGTATTTTTCCTTCCAATAAATCGCTTTTCTTCCCTCTTTCACCCGGCATCTGTGTCCGTGCATATACCTCCAACTCCTCTGCCCTGCTTAAAATATAATCTATCTCTTCCTTTGAGAACTCACGTGTCGAAATAATATGCCTTTTCGTAAACATCACTATAAATAAAAAAATCGCTAAAAAATAAAAAATGAAAAGAAAAAGGGAAAAATAAAAACAGGAGAAAAAGTCTTGCTTTTTCTTGGTTGTCTCGCTTTCTCTCCTTTCACGCCTTCGTTTTCATTGTTATTTCCATCGAGGATACGTTTGCCTTATCTCCTCCTTCTCCCTCTATCGCTTCTGTCCCTATTTGTATGTCCTTTATTTCCACGTTTGGCAAGAACTTGTTCCTCACCACTTCTGCGGTATCCACAGCTCTTGAGATCGCTCTTCCTCTCGCTTTTATTACCACATCGTCAAAACCGTTGTTGAACTGTGTCACTACCGCCAGGACATAACTCATCACAGGCTTGTTTCCGATATATATCACGTTGTCTTCTGGCACTTTGCATCACCATATTGAACATAGGTTATGTGTATATAAAAAGGTATCTATCACAAAACGAAAAAAAAATAGTAATTTCTCGATTATCTAAATCGCTAAGTCGCTCATTTACTCTCATTTCTTACCATACTTCTCCTCGGGGTCAAACACCTTTTCACTCACTATCTCCCCATTTATCCTGCGGTAAAAGCAAGACCGGTATCCGGTATGACATGCGCCACCTATTTGCTTCACCTTCAATAGTATTGCATCTTCATCGCAATCGATAAGAATATCTTTTATTATCTGCTCGTTACCTGAAACCTCACCCTTCCTCCATAATTTACCCCTGCTCCTGCTCCAATAGTGCGCCTTCCCTGTCTCTATGCTCAGCCTCAGCGCTTCCTCATCCATGTGCGCAAGCATGAGAACCTCTCCAGTTTCATAATCCTGTGCTATTGCATGCTTCAATTCCTTCTCTTCCTTCTTCACCTCTTTCCTTCACCCTTTCCCCTCAATACTTCGATCACTTCTTTTTGCAATGTCACCACCAAATCGCCAAATAATCCAAATATGAGGAACTGCACGCCTGAAACAATCAATAAAGATGTAAGCACGGCAAGAGGCACGTGTGTTATCCCCTTGAACCACTCCAGCACAACATAAATGCCCGATAGGAAGCCGACGGCTATAAATAAGAAGCCAATGATGCCGAAATAAAAAATAGGGTTATGTGTTCTTGCAAGCACGTATAGCGTATAAGCTATTTTTGAGCCATCGCGGACAAAATTGAGTTTTGATTTCCCTTTTCTCTTTTCATATCTTATGGGAACTTCTTTTATCTTGATCCCTTTTTTTACTGATTCTATTGCCATTTCTGCTTCTATTTCAAATCCTTCCACTTCTAGATTCATCTTTTTCACTGCATCCCTCGTAAGTGCACGATAGCCTGATAATATATCATTCAATCTTATGCCGTAGCCGAAGCCAAAAATCTTGTTCAACACCCAGTTTCCAAGTCTGTGTAGTTTTGCAAATGCACCTCCGTATGCAAATCGGTTGCCTATAACATGCTCTGCCTCGCCTTTGACTATCGGGTCAAGCAATTTTCTCACTTCCGAAGGTGAATAAGTCCCGTCACCGTCAATGATCACAATTATCTCATCTTCTATGCGTGCAAAAGCCTGCTTAACCGCCGCACCCTTCCCCCTTCCTTGCTGAACCACCACCCTCGCCCCTTCTCTCCTTGCTATCTCCCTCGTCGAATCAGCACTATTTCCATCAATGACAAAAACATTTTCAAATCCTTCGCTTTTAAACCCCCTTATAACCATACCTATTGTTTCTTCCTCATCCAATGTCGGAATTAAAATACAAACATTATCGTCTTTCATTCCTTCTCCTCTTTGCTCAACACCCTTACACTATCCCCCCTAACCGTGATCGGTATCGGGACCATCGCTTCAAATAGTTCAATGGTAAGCTCTTCATGCGTCTCGTCAACTTTCTTCACCCTTGCACGCTCACCTTTGAACGGTCCAGCAACTATTTCTATTATGCTGCCTTCTTCTATCCCCGTTACTGAGGGTTTAGGCACGAGGAAGTGTTCTACCTCCTCTAATTGTATATCCCCCTTAATCAACCCCCGTGCATGAGGGATATTTTGAATTATTCGTTCTATTGCCTCAGAAAAGGAAGCTTCTATCAGCACATATCCCTTCAGCTCTTCAGGCACCAAAATCGCTTTTACTCCATGCTCAGTTTCCTCTCTCTCTTTTAGTGCGGTCTCTATAAGATTTGCAACTGCTTGTTCCTGATTTACCGTTGTTTTTACCGCGTATATTGTATTTGTAACCATAGTCAAACCGCCTTTGGTAAAACCGACATCAAAAGATAGATAGAAAAACCAATGATGCCAATTAGTGCCATCGCAGCACCTGCGATTTTAGAAATCTTAAAAAACTCCTCCCTTTTCGGTCTCTTCGCCAATTTCAGTATTCTCACGTATTCCTTTAACCTTTTAGATATGTCTTCCAGCCTCATTTGCATTACATTAAATAGATTGCCTAACGCACTATCTCGATACCGTATTTCTCTTTTTTCATCTCTTTTCGAGCGTATATTTGCTCTGACTTTACACCTGTAACAACGAGCAGGGTTCTCATCGTGTTCTTCAGTTCTGGACTTAGCTGCACGCCCCAGATTATTCTTGCATCCGAGTTCATCATTCGGTATACTTCCTGAAGTGCTCCTTCTGCTTCCTCTACGGTCATGTCATCTCCACCAGTGACGTTTACCAGTGCTGATTTCGCTTCTGACACATCGACCTCAAGTAAAGGAGAGCTTAACGCCTTTCTTACCGAGTCTATTGCTTTATTCTGACCATCTGATTCACCAAATCCTATCATTGCCATTCCCCCATCTTTCATCACCGTTCTCACATCAGCGAAGTCCAGATTTATAAGACCCGGCTTTGTTATCAGCTCCGTTATTCCCTTAACTGCGCGCATCAATACATCATCGGCGACTCTAAACGCATCGTTTAATGGCAACCTTGGAACTACATCCAATAACTTGTCATTTGGTATCACGATTAGAGTGTCGGTATTTTCACGCAGTGTCTCAAGTCCAGTATCCGTATTCTCTATTCTTACCTCCCCTTCTGCGCTGAAAGGTAAGGTCACTACACCAATGGTAAGAGCACCAGCATCCTGCGCTGCTTGTGCGACCACTGGCGCTGCTCCTGTCCCGGTGCCGCCGCCCAATCCGCAGGTCACAAAGACCATATCAGCACCCTCAATAATTGATTTTATATCATCTTCGTTTTCCCTCGCCGCTTCTTCTCCTAATCTCGGGATACTCCCTGCTCCAAGTCCACGAGTTGTCTTTTTTCCTATCAATAACTTCCTCTCCACTTTTGAAAACAACAAATGTTGTGCGTCGGTGTTCAAAGCAAAAAGCTCAGCGCCAAAAATACCTTCCTCTGTCATTCGCTGTATTGTATTAGTCCCGCTTCCGCCGCATCCAATTACCCTTATGATTGTTCTTGATCTTTCCAGTATTGCTTCTAATTCCTCATTCCCCTGTGTCTTTACTTCTCCTACTTCAGAAACCATTTCGCTTCCAATTTGTTTCATCTTTTCTTCTCCTTCGCTATTAATCCAATCCCAATCAATTTTAGTTTTTCTTTATTAAATAAACCCCCTTCTTTAAACAGCATTTTATGAATGCGGAGGAGGGGATTTGAACCCCCGAACCCCTTCGGGACAGCGACCTCAACGCTGCGCCTTTGTCCTCTTGGCAACCTCCGCAAACTTTTTTCCTTTTAAGAAAAGAAGATATTAGTAAAAGAAAAATTTTGAACTTTAGGAAATGGAGATGATATATATTATTCTAACTCTAATGAAGTTTAACCAAAAATTAGCACAGAAAATAAAAAGTAAAAATGTCAAAGCGACATAGACCAAGGAGAGGCTCACTTGCTTTCTCACCAAGGAAGCGAGCAAGAAGTGAGAGATGCAGAATAAAAAGGGAAGAGATAGCTGCAGGTAGGAAAATACAGGGTTTTGTGGGTTATAAAGCGGGAATGACGCATCTCGTCCTGGCTGATAATGCCCCTCACAGCGTAACGAAGGGGATGGAGATTTCCGTTCCCGCAACGATAATAGAGACACCACCAATAAGGGTAGAAGGATTCCGTCTTTATAAAAAAACGCACTACGGAAAGAAACCGGTGACGGAAGTATGGGCATTGGCTGGAGCAGAGGCGGAGAATAGCGGCAATCTGAACAGAATCGCGGATATAATCAAAAGTTCGGCAGGGGAGGACCGGTCTGCATTAAGCCTGAGCATGATCATTTCCACATTACCCAAAATCGTAAGCGGGGTGCCAAAGAAGAAGCACGAAATAATGGAGATAAAGATGAGTGGGGATATAGAAAAAGACCTTGAATATGCACGAGAAGTGTTCGGAAAAGAGATAAGAGCGAAAGACATATTAAAAGAGGGCGATTTTGTAGATGTCACCGCGGTGACAAGAGGGAAAGGGACACAAGGACCTGTAAAGCGGTGGGGTGTCATGATACAGAATGCAAAAGCACGGAGGTCCGGGAGAGGTCGCCATGTGGGTTGTATTGGTGCTTGGAAACCTCGACGAGTAAGATGGAGAATACCTCAGCTTGGACAGACTGGGTATCAACAGCGAACAGAGTATAATAAGCGAGTGCTGAAAATAGGGGAAAATGGGGAAGAGATAACGCCAGAAGGGGGTTTCCTGAAGTATGGAATCGTAAGAAATGATTATATTTTGCTGAAAGGAAGTGTTCCGGGACCGAAAAAGAGGCTTGTAAGAATATCTCACTCGATAAGAACCCATTCTGAGCCGAAAATCCCGGAGATTATTTACATAAGTAAGGAGTCACAACAGGGACATTAAAGAAACCTTTTTCTTAAAAGAGAGCTTTATTTTTTATACTATATAGAATAAGAGAAGAAAAGAGAGATGGTAGAGGAAGCGGAGAAGAAAAGTAAAGCCAAAGTGCTGGACTTATCAGGGAACTTTGTAAGGGAGGTAACATTGCCCCTGGTGTTTATGGAAGAGTATAGACCAGACTTGATAAAGAGAGCGGTGCTGGCGATGCAATCAAACCGGCGGCAGCCAAAGGGTCCAAATCCATTGTCGGGAAGAAAGACATCGGCAGAGAGCTGGGGTGTTGGCAGGGGGGTCTCAAGAGTGCCTCGTGTAAAAACCGGCAATAGAGCAGCACGGGCTCCACAAACGGTAGGTGGAAGAAGAGCACACCCACCAAAACCTGAAGAAGTGTTGAAGCGGAAAATAAACAAAAAAGAAAGAAGGAAAGCGATAAAGTCCGCTATTGCAGCTACCATGGACACGGATCTCGTAAGAAGAAGAGGGCATAAGTTCAGCGATGCTGTGGAGCTGCCGATAGTAGTGGAAGACGCACTCGCAACCCTGGAAAAGACCTCAGAGGTGGAGAAAACTTTAAATTCCATAGGTGTGTGGGATGATGTGCTCCGTGCGAAGGAACGAAAAGTAAGGGCAGGAAAAGGAAAGATGAGGGGCAGGAGATACAAGCCCAGAAAAAGCGTTTTGATTGTTATTTCCGGTGATGAAGAAACACCAGTGGATAGAGATATAAGGGTGGGCGCGAAAAATTTACCTGGTGTGGATATATCATCAGTGGAGGAGCTGAATGCCGAACTGCTTGCACCGGGAACGCATCCAGGCAGGCTGACCATCTGGACAGAATCTTCTATATCAAAGCTTGCTGCCATGCATGGGGTGATGTGAAATGGAGATGAAAATAAAACATATCGTGCCAAGTGAAAAGGCAACCTTGATGATAGATGCGGAAAATAAACTCCAGTTTATTGTTGATTCAAGAGCGAATAAGCGCGAGATAAAGAGCGAGGTGGAAAGAGTGTTTGAAACACCGGTGAAAAGCGTAAAAACAATGATAACATTTAAGGGAGAAAAGAAGGCAATAATACAATTGGAAGAGGAGGGAAAGGCAAAAGAGATAGCCACATCACTAGGAATATTGTAGGTTACGGAGAGGAGACAAAAAATGGGAAAGAGAATAATAGCGCAGCGGAGAGGAAGAGGATCTCCCACTTTTCGGGCTCCTTCACACAAATACAAAGGAAATCTTGAACATGTGAAGGCGAATAAGTGCGAGACTGTATCAGGGGTGGTCGAGGAAATAGTGCACGACCCTGCAAGGAGTGCGCCCATTGCACGAATACGAGTAGAAGAAGGGAAACAAATGGGATACAGATTTGTAATCGTACCAGAGGGCGTTGGAGAAGGTGATGAGATGGTCTATGGCGAATCAGCGGGGATAAAAACAGGAAATACTTTGCCTCTTCGCTGTATTCCGGAAGGATTTACGATTTGTAACGTAGAAGGAAGACCAAACGATGGAGGAAAGTTTGCAAGGGCTTCAGGTAATTTTGCTACCGTGTTAGCACACGAGCAAGAAACAGGAAAAACGCTTGTGGTGATGCCGAGCGGGAAGAAGAAATGGCTGTCTTCAGATTGTTTCGCCACGATAGGAGTTGTTGCCGGTGGAGGTCGGACGGAAAAACCTTTTGTAAAAGCAGGGAAGAAATATCATAAGATGAAGGCAAGAGCTGCAAAATACCCCACGGTAAGGGGGGTTGCAATGAATCCCGTTGACCATCCGTTCGGGGGTGGTGGTCATCAACACGTTGGCAAGTCTAAGACGCCCGGAAGGGGTGCACCGCCAGGAAGGAAAGTAGGGAGCATAGCGGCAAAAAGAACTGGAAAGAGGTGAGATGCGGGGGGTAGATAAGTTGTGGAAAATCCTAAATCCTAATTATCAAATCCTGTCCAGATATCTAAATTCAAAACAAAAAACCTTTTTGTCATTTGAGTTTGGTTATTGGGTTTCAATTATATTATAGAGTTTTGGATTTATAAGACTACAAAGCATAGATTATATATATGGTGTAAGAGGAAAATGGCAAAGAAGAAAGCTAAAGCAAAGACTACACTCAAAAAGGAGGAAGAAGAGTTCACATATCGTGGATATACGCTGGCGAAGCTGAAGAAAATGAAGTTCGAAGATTTGGCAGAATTGATGAAGGCGAGGCAGCGAAGGAAATTGAAGAGGGAATTGAGAGAGAAAGAGGAGAGATTGCTGGAGGAACTTAAGTCAGAAAAGGAAAGCGTCAAAACACATCTACGAGATGCCATCGTGCTGCCAAGCATGGTGGGGAAGAAGATAGGTATACACAACGGAAAAAGCTTTGATTACGTAGAGATAAAGCCGGAGATGATCGGGCACTATCTGGGCGAGTTTGCATTAACACGAAAGAAAGTATTGCACGGTGCTGCGGGTGTTGGAGCTACGAGGTCTTCAAAATACGTGCCACTGAAGTAGAAAAAAAGAAGAGAACAGAAGATGGGCAGGGTAAAATTTTGCATGGATGGAATTGAAACCGGGGTTGATCCGGAAACGACTGCAAAGGCAATGGTTTACGAAGCTCACATATCTCCAAAGCATGCGCTCGAAGTGTGCAGAGCGATAAAGGGGAAGAAAGTGGAAGAGGCAGAGGCATACCTGGAGGCAGTGCTGGAAAAGCGTGTGGCAATTCCTTTTAAACGGCATAAAAAGAAAGTTGCACATCGAAGAGGACTAAAGAAGTGGTATGCTGGGAGATACCCGGTAAAGGCAAGTGAGGAGATACTAAAATTGATAAGAAATGCGAAGGGGAATGCCGAATACAAAGGGCTTGACTCAGAGGCGATGAGGATATGGCATGTATCCACGAAGAAAGGACGCACGATAAAAGGAGCAATGCCACGGGCTTTTGGTCGTACTACACCTAAGAATACAGACACGGTCACTATTGAAATGGTGTTGAAGGAAGAGGGGAGTTAGGGAAAAAAGTGATAGAGAAGATTTTTGTGAGGAACGGGATAAAGAAGGTGAGAATGGACGAATATTTCAGGAAGGAGTTGGATAGGGCAGGGTATGGAGGAATGGATATAAAAAGGACGCCAATGGGCACGCAGATAACAGTGAGTGTGGAGAAGCCGGGGATGATAATAGGAAAAGATGGGCGACGAATAAAAAGGCTGACAGACGACATAAACAGGAGGCAAGAGCTGGATAACCCGCAAATAGATGTGCAACCCATAGCGGTGCCAGACCTGAGCGCGCCTTTGATGGCTAATAGACTCGCAAAGCTTATAGAGCGAGGATGGCATTTCAGAAGGGCGGGTAGGTCAACGCTGCAAAGAATAATGGATAAAGGTGCGTTAGGTTGCGAGATTATTATGTCAGGAAAGCTCAAAGGACCACGAGGGCGTATGGAGAAGATGGTGGATGGGTATATAAAACATTGCGGCGCGGTAGCAGAAGAAATAGTAGATCATGGATATGCAATAGCAAAAGTAAAATCAGGAGTTATAGGTGTGAGGGTAAGGATAGTAAAGCCAGATGCCAAAGTACCCGATGCTCTTCGCATGGTAGCGGTAAATAAAGAAGAAAAGGAAAAGATAGAGGATAAAGAAGGAAAAGGAAAGGAAGAGGGAGAATGAGCATATTTAGAATTGATGAAATAAGAAAGATGAGTGAAAAAGAAAGGAAGGAGGAGTTGGAGAGTTTAATGACTGATTTATTGCGTGAGCGCGGGGTAATAGCCACAGGTGGCGCACTGGAGAATCCGGGCAGATTGAGGGAGATAAGAAGAACAATAGCGAAGATAAAAACGGTTGAAGGAGAATTAGAAAGGGAAAAGGGGAAATGAGCATGGAAGTTTGCCCTAAATGCGGATTGCCAAAGGACTTATGTATTTGCAAGGAGATAGCAAAAGAGCAGCAAATGGTAAAGGTGTCAACGGTGAAAAGAAGATTTGGGAAAATTACCACGGTGATAAAAGGAATAAATGAGAAAGAAGTGGATCTAAAGGTGCTGTCGAAAGAACTGAAGTCGCGATGTGCATGCGGTGGCACGGTAAAAGCGGGATGCGTTGAATTACAGGGAGATCAAGAAGAACTGGTAAAGAAAACGCTGCGTGAGATGGGATATACCTTAGAAGGAGAAAAATGAAAATAAATCCGGGTAATATATTGCTGCACGAGCTGATAGGATTAAAAGCAGAAGTGGAAGAAAGCAGGAATAGTAGTGCGAGGGGGCTTTGTGGATTTGTGGTAGACGAGACGAGAAATATGTTAGTTATAGAGAATGAGCCGGGAAAGGAAAAGAAGATATCAAAAGCAGAAAATGTATTTATTTTTGAACTGCCCGAAGAAGGGGTTAAAGTAAGAGTAAGGGGAGATATGCTTGTTTCAAGACCTGGAGACAGGATAAAGAAGTAAAAATGAGAGAGATCGGGATAGATGTTCGGCTGCCAGCGAAGGAATGCGAAGATGAAAATTGCCCATTTCACGGTAAGTTACCGGTAAGAGGACAAATTATAGAGGGCGTGGTAGTAAGTGATAAAGCACCGAAGACCGTTGTCGTTTTGAGGTCTTATCTGAAGAAGATAAGAAAATATGAACGGTATGAAAAGAGAAGGTCAAAGATACATGCACATAATCCGCCTTGTATAGATGCAAAGGTAGGAGATGTGGTGAGGATAGCAGAGTGCCGCCCATTAAGCAAGACGAAAAGCTTTGTGGTAGTGGAGAAGCGAGCATCGTGATCAATAGATGCGGTTGCGATAGAAATTCGTAAGCTTTCTGAGGTGCCGATGGAGAGCGAAATGGCAAATATCAGCTTCGCGAAGCGGGGGTTTGGGTATGAGATAAAAAGACCGAGATTTAAGATATATTCAAGAGCTTTTAGGGCATAAGAGCAGTAAAACAACGGAGTTTTGCGTGGCGGCATAAAAAAAGGAGAAGGATTGTTGGGTGATCAATATGGTAAAAGAATACAAAACTACTGAAGAAATTATCAGCCTTGGTGAAGAAAAAGGGCTCCTCAAGGTTGGTGAAAATAAAGTCGAATACGTTGCGATTAGGAAAGGTTACAAGATTACTGATCCTGAAGAACTTGTTAGAGCATCATACTACACCGAGCTTATAACTAAGTATAAGTATCCTGAGGCGAGGATTGACCTTGAAGTAATAGTCCCTCGGCGGGAGCCAAGAATTTATAGTATTTAGACCCCAAAAAGGTATAAATCCGTGGGGGTATTTTAGCTATTTTAAAAACTAATTTTTTGAATCTCATGTATTCAAAGGGAAGAGGTGCTACTCCTAGCCGATTCAGATTGAGTAGAGACGACTTTACTAAAACATTAGGCTTTAAATAATTGGTGGTGTTTCATCATCAGTTAAAATTCACCTCCAGCAAATATAATTTCAACTTCAGATCTTGAAACACGACTAAAAATTGATATTTATGGAGTAAAACTTGGAGCCTTTTCAAGGAATGATAAACTACAACTGAAGATTTTGAAATGCTGGTTATTGCTGAAAAGCCCAAATTGCCTTGCAACTTCTTTTATCCGCGAACCGTTAGGCGAAAGTGCCTTATATACTAAGGATAATATTTTTTGTAAAGATGGTTAGCTATGGAGAAGGTGTATGTATTTAAGGTTGCTTTGAAGTATCGAAAAGGGCTTTGGCGCCGCATTGAGATTAAAGGTAACCAGACACTCGCTGATTTCGATCATATCATTCGTATTGCGTTCAATCATGATACGTGGGATCATCTAAGTGAATTCTTTATAGGGCAATGGTCACGGGGCGGCTTTGGTGAGATTGACCCCGATGGTGGTGGCAGTGGTGCGGAGATGCGGATTGAGCAGCTTGGTTTATCTGAAGGTGATAAATTGGGGTATGTTTACGACTTCGGCGATCAAATCCAGCAAATTATCACCTTGGAGAAGATGGTAGAACCAGAAGAGGGTGCTGAATATCCACGTGTGATTTCCCAGAACAAGCCAAGGTATCGTTATTGTGAGAGATGCAAGAGAGAAGGAAAGAAGACCATTGCCACATGGATTTGTATTGAATGCTCAGAAGAGGAAGGAAGAGAAGTGCTTCTATGTGAAGATTGTCTAGAGAAGGAGCATGAGGATCACTATGCAGATGAAATACTTTACTGAAAGGATCCGAAATAAAGATAAGATATGAAGGCACCTTCGCTTAACAGAGCGTATCTGGCTTCGGTGCTGCCCACCTTCGCCAAAATTTCCCTTCGGGGAGCTCCAGATACGCCCGGAACGTTATACGCAATTCCCTCGCACGCCTTTAGGGGCGCAGATGATAGATTCAAATAAGACAGCCACTTCACATAACTCGGCATATCGCTATCAGAATATTCTATCTGATAAAGGGGGTTAAATTATCATGAAGAAGGTAAACTATATAAAGAAAGTTGGTTGGCTCATTGTTATTATCTTTGTTGTCACAGCCGTGGTGTTTGTGGCGTTGACCATGCGGAGAAATAGGGAGCCATAAGTCCTTTATTACTTTAATTATGAATGTGCCCCTTTGTTCACTCTCGCCTAACAGAGTGCATCTGGCTCCGTGCCTTCTGCACTCCGTCCAAACTTCAGGGAACTTCAGATACGCCCGGAACGTTAGGCGACATTGTTTTATGGAGGATAAAGCATGAATCACCAAGATATAATTGAGGCTGTGGATAAATCAATTGAGAGGCTATGCAGCGAGTTTCAATCTTATCCAACGCTTTTCTTTACTGCGAACGACCTTGTATGCTATTTTTATACCATTTTGTGGCAAAAATACCGACTTCTAACCTGACTTTCAGAGTTGTATAGGCTACAACCCGAAAAGCCTATCCGCAAACCCCAACTTTTCGATAATCTCCTTTTGCTCTGTAGTGAGAACAGAAATTTTATCACGCCTTTCTCCCCCAAAATCAAGCGTAGTTTTTCGTATTCTACCCAGTTCATCCAGACTATCCTCCACACCTTCCCACCCCGAAACGCCTAAATGATGTCTGTACAGCGCCAAAGCCAGATATGCCAGATAGCAGATAAAAATATAAACGTCAATCTTTCCTTCCTCAAAATGCCTTACCGGCTGCATATCTAACCAGTTTTTGAAGCAATCGAAGATCTTTTCAATGATATCTTTTCCAAAATACGTAGAAATAATCTCCGCCGTACTTTTCTCAAAATTCGTTGTGAAAATCAAGCATTTGCCATCTCGAAGCCTTGCTGCTTTTCGATTTTCGTCGTGAGGCGTTACAGTTATTTTTTTCCCATCGTTGTTTATCCTAAAAAAATCAGAAACTCCGCGGATTGCCGCTTTTATCTCCTTCTCCAAGCCTTTTAGCGTTTCGTTACCTGTCTGCGAAGACAATATCTCCGCGACTTTTTTCTCCGCGACACCAATCTTTTTCAATCGTGCCGTGCGTTCTACCTCAAGATCGCTGTGATTGAAGCAAATAATTGCCCTGCCGG
>PIXU01000049.1 GCA_003601795.1 Candidatus Methanophagales archaeon | reverse complement strand
GGGAAACTGGCGATGGCATTGGTAGATGCTGCTACGGTTGTGCTCGGGTCTCCAACAGTTCTGGTCGGACCACACCCGAAAGTCGTTTATGCCGCCTGTCTTGCAAATGCCCTGAGACCAAAACTGAGATTCGCATCTATCATCGGGTCTTATGGTTGGGGTAGCAGGATGGTAGAACAACTTACGGGAATGTTACCCAATTTGAAGTTGGAAATACTGGAGCCGGTTGTGATTAAAGGAGTCCCGAAAGAAGCGGATTTTGGTGCTCTGGACAGATTAGCTGATGAAATTATGAACAAGCATAAGGAGCTGGGTTAACCCTACTCCCTTTACCTTTTCTTCCGTAAGATGAAAGGGGGAGGGTTGTAAATGTCTCATGTCTCAGATAGATATTAAGTTTGAAGAGTATAAATCGCTACGTTCCAGCATTGACATGCACTTAAAACAGATTAACGAAATTCTCGCTATTATGGTAGCAGCGACAAGTGCACTTCTAGGATATGGACTCCACTCAGAAGTACCTTGGATATTTTTAACCCCTTTACCGATAATACTTTCCTGTGCGTATTTGATCCGAACACAAATGGAAGAAGTATTGAGAAAAGGTGCTTATATAATGATCAAATATGAAAATGAATTGGAGTACATAGGATGGGAATCTACACTCTATGAAGTTAGAAGATCTTCAAAAGAAGATAAAAAACAAGAAGAGGATAAAAAATGGAAAATGCTGGAAAGAATAATACCCACATGGAAGGACGCAGCGACAGATTCCAAAGCTATATTTCTAATCGCTATGATTTTAATTCTCATCTGCATTGTGTGTTTTTCTTATTTTATTTACGATTTTATTATTTCTGTTATTTCTGTTATTTCTATTATTTTTGTTTTCTTTCTATCTTTAAGCATGGTGTTGAGAAGGGTATTAGAAGCATACACCTATGATGAAGAAAAACGTTATGTAGAAAAGTTTAACAAAGCAATTAATGAGGTAAAGAATAAGAGGGGATAATTAAACCTCTTGGCGTGGTATTTCCAATTCTTTTACCTATATTTCGCACTTTATTGTATATTTTGTAAACCTTTAAAAGAAGGAGAATTAGAAATAAAAGAGGAGAATAAAAATGTTCCGTGTCCACGTTTTCCAGCACTTATTTCGCTTAAGATAACATTTTTGGTGCCCTCGTTATCCACTTGTAGCTCTCAGAAATCTCTCCCAGATTCTTTAACCCCTTTCAAAATGTCACCATCCAGCAAGCCTTTGTAGGCTTCCTTTATCCCTGAAACCCAAAGAAATGGCAATGCCAATTAAAACGACACAAAGAGAAGTGATCTTTGTCACAGAAGACAGAGTAAATCTAAAAGCCAACGGCTTTAAAGAGTGGTATTCTATGGCTAAAACAAGTTTCATACCGATATAATAGCCTTTGGACCTGGAATAAGCCCATTTATAGCCCTATAGTCCTTATCTTTTAAATCCTCTCTCTTATACTTCTTTCTGAACCTGTTAATATCCACCGTCAAATTGGTGGTATCTCCAATTATTATCGTTTTTACGCTCTTTCGCTTTCCACAAACGGCGTTTACGGTTATCAACACTATATCCACAAACTGATCGACTGTAAAACTGCTTAGAAGCCTGTAAACTTCTTTAAAGATGCTTTAACCTTTAATTCACTTATTACGAAGGTTATATCGCCTTTAAAGCACATTGCGAGTATCACGACCTTCAACATCGTTATAGCTTCACTTTTGATAGATTGGAGACTGATATGATGATCTTTTGTGAATGGTTGGTGGAGGGGGTTAATGGTGATGTATCATAGAGGTATCATAGGGTGCACCCCATGAAATGATACACATCAATGCCTGAAGGAGCTTCATATTCCTTTGATCAATCGATTGAGGTTAAAAACCATACTTTAAAACACCAATAACGGGTTTATATTTAGCAAGTGCTTCAACTTTCCCTATAGGGAGAATAGAAGCAGTGATAATGTCGGGAATGATTTGCGCAAACGACATAAACGATATATATGTATATGTAATTAGGAGGTGAAAGCGGAATGAATCGCAATGTTATCATCGTAAAGGCGTTAAAGATGGACATGAAAAGATTCCGGGATTGGACTTTGCCACGGTTTGTCCACGGGCAGGGAGAAAAAGAAAAACATAAATATTTATATATTACTATTTCTGGAAATATGAATTGGTGATTAATATGGACATACTCTGGTTAGCGCCATTGGCAGGACTGATAGGTCTTGTATTCGCTGCGATATTTGCTATTTATACACTCAGGCAAGAATCGGGCAGTGAAAAGATGGATGCTATTTCTAATGCTATCCAGGAAGGCGCTTCAGCGTATCTCAACAGGCAGTATAGGACCATTGCAGTTGTTGCAATTATAATCGCAATCATTTTGTTCGTCGCTTTATCGCACGCATTTCCTCATGGAGCTTCCGATTCCGGGCGTGTGGCAATCGCTTTCCTGGCTGGCGCTGCTTGTTCTGCTGCTGCTGGTTATATTGGTATGTTTGTATCAACACGCGGTAACGTTCGTGTTGCCAAGGCTGCGGAATCAGGGTTGCGGAAGGCGCTTACAATCGCATTCAGGGGTGGTGCCGTGACGGGTCTGTCGGTCGTTGGACTCGCTTTACTCGGGACTGCTGCTCTCTACATCATCTATGGTGCGAATCCAGAAGCAGTGGATCTCATTGTAGGCTATGGATTTGGAGCATCACTGATATCTTTATTTGCACGGATAGGTGGTGGGATATATACAAAAGCAGCGGATGTGGGCGCTGATCTGGTAGGGAAGGTAGAAGCAGGAATACCAGAGGACGACCCGCGAAATGCTGGCGTCATTGCCGATAACGTAGGTGACAACGTGGGTGACTGTGCGGGTATGGGTGCCGATCTGTTTGAGACTTATGTGGTAACTGCAATTGCAGCAATGCTGATAGGGGGTTTGATAACGAAACGAGGCATGGTAAAAGCTATCTTCCCAAACATCGCTTCTAATTTCGCTCTGATTGAATATCCTCTGGTCCTTGGCGCTGTTGCCATCTTCGCTTCTATTATCGCAATATTTGCAGTGCGAATGGATAAGAGTGAGCGGATCATGCCCGCATTGTACAGAGGCGTTGCTACTGCCGCAGTACTCAGTATGGTTATGTTCTATCCCGTAACCGCGGTACTGATCGGCACTGATGCACATGCAATTGCGATATACCTGTCCGCGGTGATCGGGATAATAACAATGGCGCTCATGGTCATTGTGACCGAATATTTCACACAGATACATGCACCTGTACGAGCGATCGTGGAAGCGAGCAAGACCGGTGCGGGAACAAACCTGATTACCGGGCTGGCTATGGGGATGCTCTCTACTGGCTTACCGGTTATAATTATCAGTGGTAGCATACTGGCTGCTTATTTCATACCTCTATACCTCACCGGCAATAACCTCGCCGGATTGTATGGAATCGCGATAACCGCGGTGGCTATGCTATCTACCACCGGAATCATTATTGCTCTGGATTCCTATGGACCCATAACAGACAATGCAGGTGGTATAGCGGAGATGGCTGATTTGCCCCCCCAGGTCAGAGAGCGAACTGATAAGCTCGATGCTGTCGGTAATACCACGAAGGCTGTGACAAAAGGTTACGCAATCGCTTCGGCAGCAATTGCCGCGCTCGCTCTATTCTCCGATTATCTGCATAAGGTGGACCTGCCCGCAGCGAGTTTTAGCCTCTTCAATCCTCTTGTGCTTGTCGGTTTATTGCTTGGTGGGCTTCTTCCCTTCATCTTCAGTGCGATTATGATGCGGGCAGTGGGCAGGGGGGCATTCAAGATAGTGGAGGAGGTAAGACGGCAGTTCAGGGAGATACCGGGCATCATGGAGGGAAAAGCGAAACCTGAGTATGGTAAGTGCGTTGAGATAGTGACTACAGCTGCGCTGAAGGAGATGATAGTACCCGGAATGATCGCGGTTGTGGTACCAATAGCTGTTGGGTTATTCAGTCCGATTGCGCTTGGAGGGCTCTTAATAGGTGTTATTGTCTCGGGACTGGTACTGGCTTTGATGATGGCAAATGGTGGTGCGGCATGGGACAATGCGAAGAAGATGATAGAAGATGGCTATCTGGGTGGAAAGGGCAGCGATGCACACAAAGCGGCAGTAATTGGCGATACCGTTGGTGATCCATTTAAGGATACCGCGGGACCTGCAATCAACCCTCTCATCAAAGCAATGAATATGGTTGCGATTCTATTCTCTACGCTCTTCGTAGCTTATAGTCTCATGCCCATGTCACCATAGATAGCTCATAGCTCTTAATTCGTACTGTTCATACTGTTCAGTTCATGATTCATGTGTATGTCCCCGCGTCCACAGAGCTACTACTGTTTTTACTGGACGCTCGCTCTTAGTATGTCACTTGCCGTTAATATCCCTATGGGAACGCCAGGAGCGGGCTTTAGTGAAAGAATCAATAACCGGTGGATGTTCAAATCGCACATAATCTCTGCGGCTTTTCTTAACGTCGTTTCCGGGTCTATTGTCCTCACAACGGTGGACATAATATCTTCTGCCGTTAATCTGTCCCAATCTTTGTCAAAAACTTTGATGATATCTATCTCTGATATAACACCCACTACCTCGCCGTTTAGTGCAGTTACCGCGATACCTGATATACACTCCCGTACCAGGAGTTTTGCAATTTTGCTTACCGGTGTGTCAAACGATACCGTAATGACACCTCTCGTCATCACATCCCTTACTCTCTTCTCTTTTGATAACTCCATTTATCCCTCGCCCCTCTCTTTTAACGAAGCAACTGCACTATTTACTATTTTATATCTACTATTTCCTATATAACCTATCGTTGAACAAAAAAAAACCTTTCGGGAAAATTTAAATTTAGAGCGCCTTATATAGCCCGCAGAGAGAGTTCCTCACCTCATTACTCTTCTTTCTCGCATCTTGAAGAAACGTTGTAGCGGTATGTAAAACGGCTCACTCGTATTTATCTGGATTATATCCACCCCTACTCGCTTCATCCTTGCAAAAAAGGCATCTTGTTTAGCTTTTACCAGTGCGGCATATCTTTCCCTGAATTCCGGGTCAGACGTATCGACGAGCATTTGTTCACCGGTTTCCTGGTCTTCAAAAAAGGCATAGCCTATATCCGGGATTTGGGTTTCTCGCATATCGGTAATGCTCACAAGGATCACATCGTGCCTGTTCTTGAGCTGATTAAGCGGGCGCTCAAAATCTGGCGCTAAGAAATCAGAGATGATAAAGACGATACTGCGCTTTTTGATAACGTTATTCAGGTAAGATAGTGCAGTTCGAATGTCAGTGGTTTTGTTCTTCGGCTCATAATAAATGAGTTCTCGCAGTAGCTTAAGTGTATGCTTCTTACCCTTACCCGGCGGGATGAAGAGCTCCACTTCACTTGTGAATAAACACAGACCTACACGGTCGTTGTTTCGAAGCGCGGCGAACATCAAAGAAGCAGCGATGTCGTAGCCGACTTCTTTTTTGCTGCGTTTAAATCCAAATTCGTTACTTGAAGAGACGTCAAAAACGATGAACAATGTCAGGTCTCGCTCTTCAATGAACTCCTTGACGAAGGGTGCGTTGAACCTCGCTGTAACATTCCAGTCAATAGCACCTACATCGTCTCCTGGTACATATTCGCGGACTTCGGAGAATTCTATGCCACGCCCTTTGAAAACTGAGTGATATTCGCCAGATACGAGCCCCTCAACCAGTCCCCTTGTCTTTATTTCTAACTTTCTAACACGTTTTATCACTTCTTTTACACGTGGCATGGTATCAGTGTCCGGGCATATCCTGCTATCTAACTCTTACTACTACGGTGCCTCGATATTCACAACAATTGCATCAATAATATGGTCAGAAGTAATCCCCTCAGCATCGGCTTCGTAAGTCAATAATATTCGATGCCTGAGGACGTCATGCGCTACCGCTTTTATATCCTCTGGAATGACATAGCCACGTCCATTTAGTAGTGCATGCGCTTTTCCACTAAGAATCAGCCATAGTGAAGCTCTTGGCGAAGCCCCATACTCTATCATACCATCAAACTTTTCTCCTAACTCATAATTTCCCGGATGTCGCGTAGCATCAACGAGTTTAGTAACATAATCCTCTATCTTCTCATCTGCATAAATCCGCTGATTGAAGCTCTGTATCTCCGTCACATCTGCTGCAGATAAGACCTTTTCCGGTGTAAGCTCAATTCCACGTGTATTACGCTGTATTATGACCTTCTCCTCTTCCCGCTTTGGATAATCTACCAGGAGTTTAAAAGTGAACCTGTCGACCTGAGCTTCAGGCAGTTTGTATGTGCCCTCGGTTTCTATCGGATTTTGCGTTGCCAGAACCATGAAAGGTGCATCTAACTTGAATGTTTCTCCCTGTATGCTCACCTGCCTCTCCTGCATGGCTTCTAATAGCGCGGATTGAACCTTTGGTGGTGCTCTGTTTATCTCATCTGCGAGTACGAAATTAGCGAATATGGGTCCTTTCTGCGTGGTAAAACTCGCCGTGCGGTGGTCGTATATCTTCGTCCCGATGATGTCCGCGGGCAGCAGGTCGGGCGTAAACTGAATTCTGCGGAAACTCGCGGAAAGAGTCTCTGATAACGTCTTCACCATCAATGTCTTTGCCAGCCCAGGGACACCTTCAAGGAGAACATGACCATTAGCAACGAGACAGAGCAGCAATTTCTCCAATACGGATTCCTGACCAACAATAACTCGTCTGATTTCGTTCAGAACCTCTTTTAAGCGCTTTGAGTATTCCTGTGCCTGTAAATTTAAATGCTCTATCTCTTTGTCCATTTTTACCTTACCCTGAACAGTTCCACGTCCACTCATACCATCGCCTAAAAATTGCTCTTTAATGAACGCTGATTTTCCAGCCAGATATAGACCTGATTTAACTTATTTACAAATTTATAAGCCCCTCTACCTCCTTCTATATCAGGCACAATGATACCTAACTCTCTCATCTTTCTTAAAAAGTTGTTAAATACTTTTCTTTCACCCGCATTTAGTTTACTTTCTATCTCTTTCTTTTTAAAATAACTGATAGGCATAGGTTCTTCCCCTAACTTCCTCAAAATTGACCTATATCGCGGGCTACGGATTGCCCTGTAAACCTTCGGGTCGAGGGATTTCTTTCCAATTCTATCAGCGGCATCAAAAATCCCGGCGAGGGCGTCATCCTCACTTATTTTCCCATCTTCGTCATTCCAAAAAACCGCATCGCCTATTTCATGCATTAAAATAGGTAAGCCACTCGAAAATTTAACCATATCTTCCAGTGCTTCCGGCTCAACTTCCATATTGACTTTTTTGAATGCCTTCTCAAAAAACTCCTTCACCTCCGCGTCAGATAGTTTCTTAACACTCACCACTCTAAAGATTCTCATGAGAGAAGGTTGGAGCCTACTCAAGGAGTCCCTTATCTCTGGAAGTCCTATTGACATAATAAAAGCCGGGAAATTTGATGGATAACGAATGGCTACGTTATCTACGAAGCTTTTATACCAATTTGCAAAATCTGGATTAGTGGACAATCCATTAATATCGTCCAAAGCAATAAAAATCCCACTCTTTTCCTCTTTTAGCTTATCCATTACACCTTTAATAGCCTCCGGGAAGT
>PIXU01000048.1 GCA_003601795.1 Candidatus Methanophagales archaeon | reverse complement strand
GACTCATCACCTCACCCCCACACAACCACTTCCACCTTCTCTCCCGCCCCTACACCTTCCTTATTTTCCTCTATCACCACAAACCCATCCGATTTCGTCATGCTGGATAATATGCCAGAGCCACTCACCCTTATCGGCTCTACAAAATACTCATTCTCCTTGCAAAGCAGCTTTACACGTACAAAATCGGTTCTGCCAACAGCCGACGGGATTTTTTTACGTGCAACCGCAAAAATCCTCTTGCGTTCCTCCTTTACACCATGCACCGCGAACAAAAAAGGTCGGACGAGCAGTTCAAACGCGGATATTGCCGCTACGGGATAGCCTGGTAGAATAAACACCGGCTTGTTATTGACGATACCGAAACCCGTTGGTTCGCCGGGTCGAATGGCCACACCGTGAAACACGAGTTCTCCTGAATCTTCTACGACACTGGCTATGAAATCCCTTTTGCCTACTGAACTCCCGCCACTTATTAATAAGCCATCGCAGTAGTAGTTGGAATCGGAATCCACCGCTAACGACCCGCTTATTGCCGTCTTTATCTTATCGTAATTGTCCCTCACGATTCCTATTTTATATGAACTTGCAATTGGCTCTGTCAGTCCTGCAAGCACATAACTATTTACATCTGCTATTCTCTTTTCGCCTTCATAAGGCTCGGCTTCCTCGGGATTCAACAGCTCATTCCCGGTGGACATTATCCCGAACTTTGCTCGTTTATACACCTTCACCGAGCGTTTGAAAAGTGATGCAAGCATGCCGACGTCATGGGCTCTTAACCGCTTCCCTTCTGTTAGTACCACCTCACCCTTCTTTACATCCTCTCCTTTGAAAGAAACGTTTTTACCCGGTGTGACGGGTTTGAAAATTTCTAATTCGCTGCCTCTTTCCTTTGTATATTCAAGCATGACAACTGCGTTGCTGCCTTTTGGCAGCGCCATTCCCGTTTGTATGCTGAAGCATTCGCCGTCTCCTATTTCTACTCCTTCTACCTTGCTCTCTTTTCCCTTTTCACGCTGGCTCTTTGTTAGCCTCAAGAGCACCGGATTATTTGGAGATGCACCAAAAGAGTCTTCTGCCCTGATCGCATAACCGTCCATCGCAGCACGGTCAAAAGGAGGGCTGTCTGCCGGCGAGTAAACGTCTTCTGCTAAAACGCGGTTCAACGCATCGCCAAACACAAGTTCTTCGGTTTCTGCGGGCTTCGCATAGGCTAAAACCGCTTTTAATGCTTCATCCAATGAAATAAGTTTACGAAATAGTTTCATTTTTCCTCCAATCTGCTCTTCCCTCTTAAATACACCGTTGCTATTCCCGCTTTCGATAATTTCCTCCTCAACGGCTCATCGCTCGTGAGGACTGCTGCTTTATGCTTCAATGCCATTTTTACGATTAGCTCGTCAACATCTCTTTCTCTTTCTTGCTCCCTCGATTTCTCCTCTTCTTTATTTATCGTTACCATGCATCTATCATGCTCTTCTTGCACATATTTAAGCACCAAAGAATGCCCAATCTTCGCTGCTCTTTTCTCTTTGCCTTTCAAATCCGGTCTTTGTCTGAGCCTATCCAGTTCACTCAAGACCGCTTCTGGCACGATTACATGTTCATAGCCTAATCTCTCCAGCTCTTCAAATATGTCAACGCCAAATTCACCGGGTATGAGCAGCGCATTCGTGTCCACTATCACTTTGTTTCGTAACACTTTTTCTTTACAAAACACTTTCTTTCTACGAGAAAGAACTTGTGCTAAGAAAGAAATGTAAAGTTCTTTTGGTAAAGCTTTTCTCTTTATAAGAAAAGTTTTCTCGTGAAAATTATGGGGCTCTGCCCCATGTCCCCGCAAGCCCTGAAAGGGCTTATGTGTAATCTCGTGGTTATGACACTCATCTTAGGACTTGAAGGAACAGCGTGGAACCTCAGTGCTGCACTGGTCAGCGAAGCGAAGACAATATGTGAGGCGGAATCAACTTATAAGCCTTTACACGGCGGTATTCATCCAAGAGAAGCTGCGCAGCATCACGCGTCCGAACTAAAAAACGTCGTCTCGCGTGTTTTTAGATGCGCAGAGACAGGGGAAGAAGGTTTTTCGCTGGATAGCATAGATGCAATCGCATTCTCGCAGGGGCCGGGTATGGGTCCCTGTCTCAGAACCGTAGCTACAGCAGCGAGAGTACTCGCTATATCTTTAAAAATACCTCTTGTTGGCGTTAATCACTGCATCGCCCATATAGAAATCGGGAGATGGCGATGCGGAACGAAAGACCCGGTGGTGTTGTACGTAAGTGGAGCTAACTCTCAAGTTCTTGCATACCGTGCCGGCAGGTATCGCATCCTGGGAGAAACGCTGGATATAGGTATAGGGAATGCATTGGACAAGTTCGCTCGCTATTTAGGGCTGAGCCATCCAGGAGGGCCAAAGATAGAAGAGCTGGCTTCCAAGGGCACCGAATACGTTTATATGCCCTATGTAATAAAGGGAATGGATTTGTCTTTTTCCGGGCTCACCACTGCTGCTAAGGACGCTATAAAGGTACATCGTCATAAAACCGAGGATGTCTGCTATTCCTTTCAGGAGACGGCTTTTGCTATGCTCACTGAAGTAACCGAGCGCGCAATGGCACACCTCGGTAAAGATGAGATGCTGTTAGCTGGCGGCGTAGGTGCGAACCGGAGATTACAGCAAATGCTGCAAACGATGTGCCACGACCGAGAAGCAAAATTTTACGTTCCTGAAACTAAATATTTAAGGGATAACGGCACGATGATTGCTTATCTCGGCCTGCTTCACTACAAAGCCGGTGATACAACGCCGATAGATAAATCTGCGGTTAAGCCTAATTACCGACCTGACGAGGTGGAAGTCACATGGAGAGAACAAAAACAAAACTAAAAATAGCAGTTGCAGGAAAAGGGGGTGTGGGTAAAACGACCATTGCAGGTACGCTTGCCCGCCTCCTTGCGAGAGAAGGGCATTCCGTAATCGCCGTAGATGCCGACCCCGCAATGAACTTGAAGTCTACATTGGGCATAAAAGAGAATCCTACTCCCATATCCGCGTTAAAAGACCTGATTTTTGAACGCACGGATGCGTATTTCGGGACGGGCGTCTACAAACTGAATCCAAAGGTAGATGACATAATCGCGAAATACGGTGCAGAAGGACCTGATGGTGTAATGCTGCTGGTAATGGGAACGATAAAAGGGGGTGGTGGCGGCTGTGTTTGTCCTGAGAATGCCTTCCTTCGGGCTTTGCTGCAGCATGTCCTGTTCAAACAGCATACGGTCATTCTGGATATGGAAGCAGGAATAGAGCATTTAGGCAGAGGAACTGCGAGAGGGGTAGACTTGATGCTCGCGGTAGTAGAGCCCGGGATGAGGTCGGTGGATACCGCAAGCAGAATAAAGAAGCTCGGTAAGGATATAGGCATACACAACATAGCGGCAGTGATAAACAAAGTTATGAATCCCGATATGGCGAAAAAGATAGAAACTAAATTGGATGAGATAGGGATTCCTTTGCTGGATATTATCCCTTATGAGCTGGCGTTGATAAAAGCAGATATGGAGAGTAAGGCACCATTAGACGTAGGTGGAGAAGCGGTTGAACATATAAAAAGGCTAAAAGAGAAGATTTTTCTTCTGCGGAAATCTGCGTAATCTTGTGGTTACTTATCCTTTGATTTCGTAGTTCCCGCCGCCCATTTCACCTTCCTTCTTTTTCTCCCAAGTCTTATCATATTGCGTTCGCACTTAGAACTGCAGAAATAAAACACTGTTCCATCTCGCTTTACATACATCTTCCCACGACCCAGCGCTATTGGCGAATCGCAAAACGAACATTTTCTCTCCATCTTACCTCCTCAGTAATTTCCTCACTTCTCTATCTGTCTCCAGCAGCACAATAATGTCACCTGTTTTTATAGGTCCCCTGCAATTCCTCGTTATAATTCGCCCTTTATTCCTCCCTTCCTGTACCTTACACTTTATCTGCGTGGATTCGCCATGCATTCCTGTCCTACCTACTATTTCTATTACCTCTGCTGGTGTTCCCCTCTCTTCGCTCATTATAATTATCGTCCCCTATTTAGTTTCTCCAGCTCCGCTATAATCCCTTCAACCGCTTCTTCTGCTTTCCCGGGGTCAACGATGGCAGCGGAGGCACAACCTTTATTTATACCACAAGCAGCACCTAAATCACGCTGACTTTTTATATACACGTAAGGAGCACCTTTCTCTTCACATAACGGCGGAAGATGCATTAATATCTCCTCGGGCGTAACATCCTCGCCAATCAGCACTAACTTTGCCATGCCCCTTTCTATGATTTTTGTGGTTTCATTTGTCCCCTTCTTTACGCTACCCGTAGTCCTTGCCAGATCCAATGCCTCTAACGACGTACTTTGTAACTCCTCAGGTACCTCGAATTTAACGTACACCGGCATATTTGCAGTCCCCTTTGCCTTTTCTTTTTCTTCTTTTTCTTCTTTGCTCATCTTTCATCCCCCCCTAAACCTACAATGTCATCTGCGCTTTTACTTTGATATTAGATATCGCTTTAAGCTTATAGTCTTCAAACAGGACAGGCTGTACACTATCGGTCGGCACACTCAGTGAAATCTCCTTTGTACGACCATATCTGCCTCTGTTTACTATCGCGGCATTTATCAATCCTAAAATGTCCAGTTCCGAGACCAAATCGGTAACACGCCGCTGCGTTAACGCCTCCATGGCCAGATGTCCACACAATTTCCGGTACATATTATAGACTTCGCCGCTGGAGAAGCGGCTTTTGTTCCTTTCCCGGTGTAGCTGGATCACACTACTTAACACGATTTTTGACTGTAGCGGCAGTGTTTTTACCACTTCAACTATCCTATTCGCTTCTATCTTTTTACCTGCGAGCCGCACATGCTCCTCAGTTACCCGCTCGGACCCCGTGCGTTCCGCAATTTCCCCTGATACGCGTAGCAGGTCAAGGGCACGCCGCGCATCACCGTGCTCCTGAGCAGCGAAAGCAGCGCAAAGCGGTATCACTGAGTCGTCTAACGTCGATTCGTTGAACGCTATTTCCGCCCGTTCACCTAGAATATCCTGTAACTGGTTCGCATTGTAAGGCGGAAATATTATTTCTTCCTCACCTAACGACGACTTCACTCTTTGGTCTAATAGGTCAGTAAAGGTCAGGTCATTTGAGATGCCTATCATACTTACTTTTGCGTGGTTTAGCTCGCTGTTTATCCTTGAGAGATTATATAAAGCCCCCTCTCCCTTGCCTGCTAACCTGTCCACCTCGTCCAATACCACAATTACGCATCTATCTTCTGTATCTACTGCGGTCTTGAACTCTGAATACACCATATCCGTCGGCCATCCGATCATCGGAATTTGCTGATTAAATGTCCGTGCAAGATAAGCAAAAATCCGATACTGCGTATCAAATACCTCGCCGTTGATATATAGCATAATACATTTGCTGCCCCTTTTCCTAGCCATCTCTTCTAATTCCTTGCTTACATATTTCACCGTAGCGGTCTTACCTGTTCCAGTTTTGCCATATATCACGATATTAGAAGGTGTTCCCCCTTTTAACGCGGGTGATAACGTATCTGCTAAACCTCTTATCTGCTTCTTCCGATGCGGTAAATTCTCAGGGACATAGGTAGGGCGAAGTACCTCGCGGTTTGTAAATATCTTGCCATCGCCCATCAGGCTATCGAACAGGTTTTCCATATCTTCTCTTTACCCCCGCTTTTTATATTTTATTTTTGTAAACTAATTTCAATAAGAATGTGAAGGTAATAGGGTATAATAAAAGTATTGTTTTCAGGTATGCTTCTACTGGAGCGCTTGTCTTGCCTGCGCAGACAGGCTATATGCAGAACGGAGGAACGATGAACGAGAAAATAAAGGAATATTTGGAGACTAAGTACGAAACGCCGTTGCGTGTACTGAGTGTAAAGGAGTTGGGATTGGAGTCGCAAGAACAAAAGGAAGATTTAGGAGAAATAAAAGGGTTTGGATATGGCAAACCGTATTTCGTGAAGTTTCAGACAGGCGGCGCTGGAGAAATAAAAGAAGTGGTTATCTCATCGATGCGGGGGGACGGATTTGGGCATGACCATTTCGCTGACCGTGCGCAAATACTGATATGGCAGCACCATGCCTTTAATACGCTGCCGAAACACGTAAAATCGCTCGATGTCGGTTACTTTACACGGGACGGGAGGATGAAATCCGTGAGTGATGCGGAGGAATATTTCATCGTATGCGATAAAGTAGAAGGCGCCGAATACGCTAAAGACCTAGATAGGCTGAGGGGCGGTGGAGAAGTAAGAGGAGAGGATGAGGAAAGGGCATCTGCTCTGGCTGCCTATTTGGCTGATATTCACGCGGTTAAGAGCGACAAGGCTGAACTTTATGCGCGAAGGATAAGGGAATTGGTGGGGCATAGCGAATGCATATTTGGGCTTACGGATAGTTATCCGCCTCGAAATGGGTTCATAACAGGCGAAGAGCTCAAGGATATAGAGAAGCTCAGTATAGACTGGAGATGGATGCTGAAGGAGAGAACAAAAAGGTTGTGCATGGTTCATGGTGATTTCCATCCCTGGAACGTGATGTTTCGTAAAGGAACGGATTTTACGGTGCTTGACCGCAGTCGAGGAGAATACGGGGAAGCCGCTGACGACGTCTCCGCGATGACCATAAATTATCTCTTCTTCGGGCTGCTCAAAACAGAGGGCAATGCGATTGACCGCGGGTTTAAGAAGTTATACGACTTATTTTTTGATGTGTATCTTGAAAAGACGGGTGATTACGAGTTACTGGAGGTAATACAGCCGTTTTATGCGTTTCGCGGGCTTGTAGTTGCTTCGCCTGTATGGTATCCAGGCATATCGCTGAACACGCGGATGAAATTGTTTAACTTCATACGGAACGTGCTGGAAGCGAAGAAGTTTGACTATAAAGGTGTGGATAGGTATTTGGAAAGATGAGGGGGTAATCGTAAGAGAATTTATCGTGATGGTATAGGGGATTTGAAGCAAAAAGAGCGGTTTGGGGATCAAAAGCATAGATGAATAGGATTCCGCGGACAACGTCCTCAGTGCCTAGCGTAGAGTTCACCTGCCTATTTGAAGCTCCGAAGGGGCAAAGTAAGGTCAGGTGCAGCGCCTTGTTAGTCTTCTTATACTTTCACCGTATAGCAAGGTGTCATACAAAACGGAAATTTTTGGATTGAGATATTCATATCTCTGAAATAAT
>PIXU01000047.1 GCA_003601795.1 Candidatus Methanophagales archaeon | reverse complement strand
TTTTTTAATGGACGGATTTTTGCTGAGCGCATGCCCCTCAGTAGCGAACTTCCTCCTTAATTCTTTTGAAATAACATCTTCTCCTTTGTTTAAGCTATTCTCTAATCTCGCATCCGCGGCGAAATCGAATAAATGGTCCCCACAATGGCTGCATACCGTGTGTTTCGCTGCTTCTTTGAACATACGCTTCACCGCTTCGCCAACGCCGGGTTGTTTTCCTTTTCCCAGTTCTATATCATTTAAAAACCGCCCCTTTTCGCCCGCATCGTAAACGTTTAGTTTTCCTGCCTCTTTCCTGATAATAAATAGTTCCTTATCGGTTATTGTCCATTCGTCGTTTTTCTTTTTTGTGATGCTGGCGTTAGTCGAAAGCGTGAAGCCTTTGTCACCAAATTCCTTGTGCCATTTCGCCGAGATGATTTCTCGATTCAAGTCATGTTCTAACGCCATATCAGAGACGGAGAACAGAAAATACGCATCTTCCAGCAGAACCCTGCCACACACCCTGCATGTCGCACTTAGCATTCGATAAATCAACTTTGCATAGCCTATGTGTATAACGGGTGCAGCAAGCTCGATGTGCCCGAAATGACCGGGGCATTCACCCATTCGACCACCACAGGTTTTGCATCTCAACCCGGGGTCAATAACTCCAAGCCGCTGGTTCACCAACCCCATCTCTATTGGAAAACCGTCTTCACCATAGGTATCAGCCGTGATTATCTTCGAAGCGCTCATCTTCCTTATCTCCTTTGGCGATAGCAGTCCGAATTTTATCCCTTTTATTCTTTTCGTTCTCATTTTCGCTCAGACCGTCTCCTCTAGTTCCAGTCTCGGTGCGATACACAGCACTTTCATCTCATCCAGCAGAAGCTTGAATGCATAACTCATCTCTACAGGGTATATGTCAGTGTCCGCACCACAGTTTGGACAATATGCGGACCCTGTTTTCTGGTCCTTCGATGCAATCATACCACAATGTCCACAGACCAGTTCAACAACGCGGTCAGATTCATCCAATAATCTGTCCTTCAGTGAAATCGCAGCTCCATAGCCTATCAGTACGTCCCTTTCCATCTCGCCGAAACGAAGCCCGCCTTCTCTTGCTTTTCCCTCTGTGGGTTGCCTTGTTAATATCTGCACGGGTCCCCTTGCACGCGCATGCATCTTTGCCGATACCAGGTGGTATAGCTTTTGATAATACACAACGCCGATAAAGACATCGGCTTTTATTTTCTCCCCGGTTGTTCCATTATACATCACTTCCGTACCAGCAGGTGAAAACCCCGCACGCTTAAGCGCGTTTCTTAAGTCTTCCTCGGGCTCACCGGTAAAAGCGGTTCCATCTATGACTCTCCCTTCTAATGCGCCCACTTTCCCGCCTATCATCTCCAGCACGTGCCCCACCGTCATCCTCGATGGAATGGCATGAGGGTTTAGTATCATATCAGGAATGATTCCCCCTTCCGTAAATGGCATATCCTCCGGCGGCACAATCAGTCCGATTACGCCCTTCTGACCGTGCCGGGATGCGAATTTATCACCTACCTCCGGTATCTTCTGGTCTCGAACACTGAGTTTAGATAAACGTCTGCTGCTGCTCGATTCCATAAGCACAACCGAATCTACTGTCCCCTGCTCGTTAGAGCGAGTACAAATGGAAGTATCTCTTCTTTCCAAAGGACTTAGAAGTTCCGTGCTTTCCTCTAAAAACCTTGGTGGGCTTGTCTTCCCTATTAATACATCGTTTGGTGCCACTTCCGTTTCCGAATTTATTATCCCATCCTCATCAAGCTGGCTATACGCTTCATGGCTCCTCACGCCTCCAATCTCCATATCAGGTATCTCAAATCTATCCACCTCTCCGCCGGGATACCGTCGCTCTTCACCTTCGTAGCATCTGAAGAAATGGCTTCTTCCCAATCCGCGGTTTATTGCAGCGCGGTTAAAGACCAATGCGTCTTCCATATTATACCCAGCATAGCTTAAAACGGCAACGACAAAGTTCTGCCCTGCCGGTCTTCTATCATGTGAAATAAGGTCTGCAGTCCTTGTTTTTACTATCGGATTCTGCGGAGAGTGCAAAAGGTGTACCCGTGTGTCAGCACGGGATTTATAGTTTGCCGTTGGAAGCCCTAAAGATTGCTTCAACATCGCACAGCCCATTGTGTTACGCGGTGACGAATTATGGTCAGGATACGGAATTAACCCTGCAACGATGCCCAAAATCAAAGAGGGGTCTATTTCCAGATGCGTATACGTGTACTCATCCCCTCCATTTGCGTTTGTTAAATCCTCCTCGTTTAGTGCTATCAGTGCATTCTCCTCCTCCTCTGCGTCTAAATACTCGATTACTCCTGCCTTTACCAATCCATCGAAGTCCATATCGCCTGTTCTCAGTTTCTCGATGTGCGATTCGGTAACCAGAGGAATTCCATTTTCCACTATTATAACCGGTCTTCTTGCCCTTCCCCTATCAGAATTTATTATTATGTCTTTTCTATCCCCATAATAGGCGATGTTCACTTGAGATGATAGTTCTCCCCTTCTTCTCTTCTTTCTTACGGCATCCACGAATGTATCAGGCTCGGTCGAGAATCCAATGAAGTCGCCATTCACGAATACACGAGTTCGGTTTTCCGCGCTTATTTGTAAAGAGTGAGCAGGGGGGATAACCCCGAGTTCAAATAACGTATTTTTGAAGTTCTTGTGGTCTTCACCCACGGATAATTCAACCATCTGCGAGAAATTCTTCACCAAACCGCAATTGGGACCTTCCGGCGTCTCCGTTGGACAGATTTTCCCCCATTGTGTAGGATGTAAATCACGCGCTTCGAAGTGAGGCTGCGCCCTTGTTAGGGGCGAAATTATCCGTCTCAGATGGCTCAACGTAGCTATGTAATTGCTCCTTTCCAGCAATTGAGAGACACCTCCTCTGCCACCTACCCAATTCCCGGTTGACAATGCATGCCGTATTCGTTCAGTGAGCACGTCCGTCCGAATAGCAGTGCTGATTTTCAGTTCGCGGTTTCGCATATTCGCACGTTCCAGTTGATACCGCATATCGCGTACCAGCCTTGTGAACGAGACCCTGAAGAGGTCTTCCATCAGGTCGCCTGCGAGTTTCAGTCGTTTATTTGCATAGTGGTCTTTATCATCTTCGTCCCTCATACCCAGAGAAAGTTCATAACATGCTTCTGCCATTCGTCCTATGAAATGCGCCTTCGCTATCCACGTGTCAAGGTGAGGGAGGAAATAACGGTCGAAGATATAATTAATGCGCCTCTCCCGGTACTCCTTTGCCTGCGTGGATGCGACTTTACGACCCAGCTTATCTATTGCTTCCTCTTTTGTATGTATCACGCTCTCTTCTATGTTATCATCACGGATGTATTTACGTATTTGTGGGTCATCGGAGACGGCTCTTAATATCTCATCATCACTTTCGAGTCCCAACGCTCGCATAAGCATAACGAACTCTATCTTCCGACCGACAGCGGGAAAAGAGACCTCAAGCATGCCTTTCTTACTTATCTCCACACGTGTGGGCACACGGAATCCCTGTTTAAGAGAAAACACCTTAGAAACGGCGCTTTTAATCCCGTATTTCTCCTCGAAATTTACAAATATCCTATTTGGTGCGAGGTCTTCCAGCGTGATTATTACGTGCTCAGAACCATTCAGGATGAAATAGCCTCCGGGGTCAAGAGGGTCTTCGCCGTTATCAATCAACTCCTGCTCGGAAAGCCCGTAAAGGTTGCATCTTTTTGATTTCAGCATAATGGGGAGGGTACCAATCTCGATTTTCTCCTCCTCGCCTTCTGCTTCTATCTCTGTTTCCGCTGTTGCCTCTGCCTCACTGCTTTCGTATTTCTTTACCAACTGCATTCCCAGATATATGGGGGCGGAATAGTGCAAATTCCTTAATCTCGCCTGTGCAGGGAAAATTGATTCATAAGAACCATCTGCTTCGATTGTCTTTGGATTGCCCACCGTTATTTTACCGAGTCTTACACCCACTTTATACCTTCCTTTTTCATCTTCATCCGAGATGGAGGTTTCTACATACGGCTGCTCATTTACTATTTTTTGCATGCCGTGCTCGAGGAAATAATTAAAAGAATCGAGCTGATGCTGTGCTATTTTCCCACCCTTCAGGTATGCTTTTGAAATAACACTACGGTCTATCATATTTTATTCTATTCTATGACCAGTCGGTAAAATAATGCCTTTCCCGCTGTTCTGCTTTGCCTCCTTATTTTCACTACATCACCCACATCTGCTTTTATCTCCTTTATCACAGGGTCAGATAATTTTATCTTAGGCAATTGTTCCCTTTTTATTTTATATTTATCCAAAAGCTCTTTTATCTCTTCTGCCCCCATTATCTCGTGCTTGGGTACTAATTCATGTTCGAGTATGGAAACTTTTTCCTTCTTCATTGTATATAGTGTATAACCTCCTTCTATTTAAGACACAGATTTACACTGATTTACGCAGATTTATTTTAGTTTAACCATGCTGATTCTTATCATCTGTGTTAATCTGCGTTAATCCGTGTCTATAATTTACTTTCTGTTTTTTTGTTTGTTTCGGTACTGTACTAACGGGCTCGACGGGATTTGAACCCGCGACCGACGGGTTAAAAGCCCGCTGCTCTACCTTTCTGAGCTACGAGCCCTTTTTAGAGATGCTTTTAACATCTCAAGTGCAGCGTCTACCGCTTCGCGTTTGTTCTCTCCCCTATCTCCCTGGAAGATATGCTTCTCATGGTAGACATATTCTTTTGTTGCCAATGCTATATAAACTAATCCAACAGGTTTGTCCGGCGTTCCCCCGGTGGGTCCAGCAATGCCCGTGGTTGCAATCCCGATATCGGCATCCAGCAGATTTCTTACTCCGCTCGACATCTCACGTGCGCACGCTGCACTCACTGCGCCTTTTTCTTTCAGGGTCTTCTCAGCAACGTGTAGGATTTTTTGCTTTACCTCATTTGAATAGGCCACGATGCCGCCTTTATAATAGTCTGAACTGCCCGAGACATTTGTTATTCTATGCGATAGCAGTCCACCCGTGCAAGATTCTGCGGTACAGAGGCTCAGCCCGCCCTTTCTTAGCTCGTCCCCGATTGCTCCTTCTATCGGAATTTTTTCCTCCTCTTTCTCCATCTTCTCCTTCATTCCCTTTTCCTTGTTATCTACTACAAAAAGCTTTACCAAAGAAATACCATGGTTTGTTATTAAACTATAAGCTTAGCCCTGTGAGGCGCCATATCTCACTTTTACTGCTACACCGTGCTCGAACTTTTTCATCTCTTCTCCCGATAGCATAGCTTTTCCCGTGGCAAGTAGATTATCGTGCTCATCCACCAATATGACCTCATCGTAAGCCCGTA
>PIXU01000046.1 GCA_003601795.1 Candidatus Methanophagales archaeon | reverse complement strand
TATAGTTATGTTTATCTAACAGTTGATGGATATTTCAAGGGAAAGCCGCTTCTGGTAAAAGAAAAGGCGGCAGATATGCTTCAAATTAACGTTCCAATAAGAGCTCCATATAATTTTACGCCCTATGAAGGCAAAAAAGTAAGGATATATCTAAGAAAATGGTCAGAAGGAGATATCCGGATATTTTGCGGTCATTATGGGATTGAAGAAATTCTAGAGCATACTAAAGAAGTGCCTACGATGATGGATATTCCACATTTTAATTTAACACCACAACCCGGTGAATACTTCACTTACCATGGGAACAAATCCAAAATACTTCTAAACGATTCTCGTTTAAAATATTGTTTTCTATATAACTTCTCTTATAGAACAAGGATTTGGTCCACCATGGTCGAGATGGATCTTTACGGCAGTATTAGTAATATGTTGGTTTGGGTTGCTAAGAGAGATATTCAAAAAGAGGTAAAAATATGGACGTAATAGGAATATTAGCAAGATTGAGTACAGGAGTAGCAGCCGTAATAGCTTTTATATTGATTATAAGAAGCACATTCACATTAGAAAAAGAGGATAGAACTCGCATAATTGATTTATTGGTGATTGGAGCAATTATTTATTTGGCGCACATGATAATCCCTACATATTCTACAATTTATAAGCCAACAGCACTTGCTGGGTTCCTGATTTTTCTATATGGCTTTATAATTTTAATCTATAAAAAGTTCTAGGAGGGTTATCGAGGGAGCCGTAAAGAAAGATAATGCCAAGAATGAATTTCAAATGATTTTGCTCAATGCCTTTTCCCCATCCCTTCCCTTTTTCATCTCCCATGTATAGATAATCGGCGATAGGTAAAAGCGATATTTTAGAAGACACCAATAACTGTAAAAGAACGCTTCTCCATCCCCCAAAACGCCTTGTCCCATATTTGGGACAATTGTTCCACCTTCCATATTTATGTTGTCCCAACCGAGGTTCGTATGGGTGCTTCAACGCCGAGGTGCGTGACGCAAGCGATGGGGAAAGAAGAGATTCCGCGCCTTCGCGCCGAGAGGGCGTAGCGCTCGTTAGGAGGTGAAAGCGAAAAAGATGAAAAAGAAGATATGGGCGATAAGCGGCATAATAGCGGTACTGTTAGTGAGCATCACTGGACTGGCTATAGCAACCTTCGATCCGATGGAAGGAAAGGGAGACCCTGCTCCTCAAGGCGATGGTTCATCACTACTGAATGACCCGATGGAAGGAAAGGGAGACCCTGCTCCTCAAGGCGATGGTTCATCACTACTGAATGACCCGATGGAAGGAAAGGGAGAAGGAAAGGTGCTTTCTCCAAATGAGGAAGTCACAACACGTGCTGAGGTCTATATAGGTTCTGACAAGGAAACCGCTGAACTCGTTGACGTGATTAACGTGACTTCTTGTGTTACATACATGGGGAAAGGTTACGCTATCATCAGTGGCAGAGCAGGTCCTTATTCAATGCCTGCGGCTTCCAGCGGATGGGTAACGGTAAACTTCCCAATAACATTCACTGGCACTCCGAACGTAGTGTGGACAAACGAAGTCTACCCATACACCGCTAGAGCATACTATGCTATTGATAGAAGCTGGATAGGTGCCAGTTCCTTCGACGCTCGTATAACCACCGTTGACGCTCTTTCAAACAATTACATCCAGTACTTTGCCATGGGACCTGTGTAAGTGTAATTAACACACTAATAACCCACAAGTCGAAGACCATAAATCTAAAAATTTTTTATTTTTTCCCTTTTTCCCTTTTTATCGGAAAAGTAAAGTGAAGATGAAAAATAAACAGGTGAAAATAATGGAAGCAATTATCGGAAATAAATTGATGCTCTTGGGCATATTAGCAGTAATAGGAATTGGTATGGTCGCAGTGGCTTATGCTACCGGCATCGCAGAACAATCGCCCATCAGTTTTCAGGCTAATGTCACTATCGCAATAGATGAGGGCAACGGAACCCTGAACTTAATTCGAGAAAGAGAAGTTCTGCAATCCTTAAAACTGCCTGAAGGAGTAACCGGAGTTAAATTTTCCTCTGCTGATAACGGAGGGATTTCGCTGAAGTATATAACAAAAGAACAATTAAACAATCAAAGTGAGCAAAGTAAAGAGATGTTGATAAATAAGACATTCAGGATAGCTGAAACCAATCAAAGAGTTAAAGAACTCGTTAATGGGATGGCATATTCAATGTTAATGCGGAGAATATTTCAAGGAGAAGAAGGAGCCGTTGCTGAGGTTGTCATCGTGGTAGAAAACAAAAAATATGAAGTGACAGTGGATGTTAACAACGAGAAAGTAGTCAATATTGAAGAGGCGAAAAAATTTAATAACCGCTTTTACATTATTAACGTTAGCTCTTGCCGCGGAGATGATGGAGATGGCACGAAAGAGAATGGATGTTCACGGTAAAACCGTATCAATATTCATGGCGGTGTTGTTCATAGCTTCCATATTCATAACAGGTATAAAACTCATCACTCCTACGCCCATCAACATTTTTGTAGAAGGAAGCGATGTAATTGTAAGTCAAATGCCGGGATTTTATACTCTCGCTGACATGGTCATCGTTACCGTTTCTGCTCTTCTGCTCGGAATCAGTGCTATGTACCTCCTGTTTGTTGATGTCAAACCTGCTTTGGAGAAAAAATCAGAGCGTGTTTCCACTGTTGAAAAGGCTTCCGCTTCAAATTATGAAAGACAAATTCCAGATATAAGTCGGGATAAAATCGAAGAGATACTGGGAGTTTTGAAAGGAAACGAGCCTAAAATTATCAAAACCCTGTTAGATTTTGGTGAGATGAATCAAGCGGAGCTTGCCGCCAGAACAGGTATTCCGAGGTCCTCGCTCTCAAGAATTCTGGCAGATTTGGAAAGAAGAGGCTTGGTCATCAGATATAGTTTCGGGACAAGTAAGATGATAAAATTGGGTGAGAAGTTTGTAGTAAATCAACATTAAAGCTGTGGAATCATTGATTAAAATAAAAAAGGAAATAGCAGTAGGTATATTTTTGGTTTTAGTTTTAGCTATAGTTTTAGCTCTCGGCTTTGAGACAATTGATAGACCTTCAGTAAGTACAAATGCTGATGTCTATTCACCAAATGAAACAAAAGATGAAGAGGCAACTGATGAATGCAAATTGGTGCGTCAACCAGAGAATCAGCAGCTACATCGCAAGATGATTGATGGTTGGGAGATTATCGTAGCTCAAAGCCCCATGCCAGCGGATAAGGACAAGAGCCGGGAAATAGCCAAAAATTACTTGCTAAACAGCCCTACCTTCAGGTTTGATGGCATAGAAGATAGCCTGAAGTTGGTGGTGACAAATACGCTCAAATGCCCCTGTTGCTGGGAATTCGTGTTTGAATTCCAGTGCAGGCATTCGGGATACGGCAACAGGACGG
>PIXU01000045.1 GCA_003601795.1 Candidatus Methanophagales archaeon | reverse complement strand
CCAAAAAGTTCCCGAGTTCAGATGCCGAATTGGCAATTAAATCCCCAATCTTACCCAGGACAGCCACTTTTCCTGCCATTTTAGCCCACATTACCTTCAGATTATGAGCCGTGCATACCTGTCCAGGATATAGCCATCCAGCCCTTTTTGCTCCAGATACCGCAGGTTTGCGCCGCTGAAGTAATCGTGGTCTACGGTGATTTGTGAGTTAAGCATATGACCGTTCAATTCGCTCCGCTCCTTCTTGTTCTTCATGAACTTTGCTTCAGGGTCAGTTATACTTACAGCGCTCTGTCCACTTCTATTTAGCTCCTCCTCTGCCCTATCGAGCTTCTCCATGACCTCCTCCTTACCCTGCTCATCGCCAAGCGCATATTGCTCTGTAATATTCATCGCAGCGCTATTCAATAGCTTACCAGAGGCTTTTTCAATCTCCCCTATATTCTTACGAATCTTCTCCTGTGTGTCGAGTTATAGAGGGAGCTCGTCACTCCTCTTATCACCATAGAGCCTGACCTCCTCTTCATCTATCGCAATCCCCCTCTCTATTATCCTCCTTATCGCTTTTTATATGGGGTAAAGGCAATTCATATGTAATTTGGGTAATTGTTGGACAGCCTCCATAAAGTAAAGTATAATATTTCTTTGGTAAAGCTTCCTTTTTGAAAGAAAGGTTTTTTATAAAATTCATGTGCTATTCTCCACCAGAAAAGTATCAGAAAAGTTTATTTTGTAATTCAATCCAATTTAATACAAATCAATAGAGATGTACAATAAAAAGTAAAAATAGGGATAAAGGTAGATATAGAGAGAAGATGATAAGAGTCTATTCAACGAAAGTTTGTCCGCATTGCAAGCAGGTGAAGGATTTTTTAGCTGCAGCAGGCGTGAAATATGAAGATGTGGATATTACAACTCCTGAAGCACTCACCGAACTGAGAATGAACGGTGTATTCACGCTTATTACTCCTGTTCTCCAGGTTGGTTCTACATTTATCACTCATGAGGAGCTATTTGATGGTGAGGATTTGAAGGTGGAAACGCTTAAAAAATTGATTGATGAAGGGAAAGAAGGAGAAAATTGAGGAGGTATAGAAGATAGAAATGAGAAAACGATTTGGTAAGGATAAGGATACGATACAGACGACTCTGGATGGTATGGCATTGCGGTTCCCGAAGGTGAGAACCAGCGATGGCCATATCCTGGATTGGGATAGGGAGGCGATAGTGAATCAACTTTTACGTGAGACGAAACTGAGTGAGGATTTTTATGGGTGCCCCGGGATAACAGAGGAGGAGGCGCGGGATATAGCGAAGAGGGCGGAATCGAAGATAAAAACGATGGGTATAACACAGCTATCAGGTCCTCTCGTGCGCGAGATAGTAAACCAGATCTTACTGGAGGAGTATAAAAAGCTGGAATGGCGAAATGTATGTACTCGTGTGGGCACGCCGGTCTATGATGCACACCTCATAGATATAGGCGAGGGTTTTGAAGCAAATGAGAATGCGAATCTACAGGATAATGCGGAGACCTCGCATAAGAAGAAAGCGGATAAGATATGCAAAGAGCAATATTTGTTGCTACTGCCGCCGAAGTTAGCGGATGCGCATCTGAGTGGGGACTTACATATACACGACCTTGAATATTTTGGTACACGTGGGTTCTGCCAGGACTGGGATTTACGCTACTTCTTCTATTACGGGCTGATGCCTGATGGTACAGGTACGAAAGCGTCAGTAGCAGGACCGGCGAAGAAGCCGGAAGTTGCTATCCTCCATGCTGTTAAGATACTTGGTTCCGCACAGACGAATTTTGCAGGCGGGCAGGGGTTCTTCAATTTCCTCGTATTTATTGCACCCTATCTTGAAGGGCTATCGTATGAAGAGATAGAACAGCTCATGCAGATGTTTATATATGAAATGACACAGATGCAGGTGGCGCGTGGTGGGCAACTGGTCTTCAGTTCCGTCCAGCTCACACCTGGCGTACCGAAGATATGGCGTGATAAACCAGTGGTTTATAAAGGTGCGGTCTGGAATGGGGAACAGGCACCACTGAGGACATACGGTGAATTTGAACGTGAGGTGCGTCTGGCGTTCAAAGCGCTCATGAATGTCATGCTTAAGGGTGATTATTGGGGTAAACCTTTCAACTTCCCGAAGCCGGAGGTGGCGATAGAGCCTCAATTCCTGGGGGAGGATGAGGAGTTTAATAAGAACCATCCTGAATTGCCTACCTGGGGTGAGCTCTACGACCTCGCATTTAAACTCGCTGCTGAGTATGGCACGCCCTACTTCGATAATAAGATACCGGAGTACCGTGGTGCAGGCGAGGGGGTTTCCTGCTATCAGTGCTGCGCATATTCGTTCAAGACATCTCCGGATGATGAAGGGTTCAACGATAAGATGTATTTCCGAAATGGCAAGCATTTCTCGATGGGCGGATGGCAGGTGATAACAATAAACTGTCCGAGAGCGGCATATCGTGCAGAAAGAGACGATGATAAGTTATTTGGGGAGTTAAAGAAACAGATTGATCTCGCAATAGATACCTTCAAAGTGAAGAAGCAATGGATGGATAAGATAGTGAAAGCAGGGCGAATGCCTTTTGCCACACAGCGCCCAAAAGACCCTTATACAGGTGAGAAGGGCGATGTCGCTGTCTATTTAGATGAACTTGTGTATATCGTGGGCGTGGTAGGGATAAATGAGATGGTGCAGTACCACTATGGCAAGCAGATGCATGAGGATAAAGGCGCTTTACGGCTCGCAGTTCGTGCTATGACCGAGATGGAACTGTATGTGAAAGAACAGACAGAACGTGAAGGTTTTGAGATTAGCTTCTCACGCACACCAGCGGAGACAGTGGCACAGCGATTCGCAGTCGCCGATCTGCTAAATAAAGAGTTCAGAGAGAAGGCAATGACAGTAGTGAAAGGTGACCTGTCTCAGGCTTTAGAGCTAATAGGCAAGACGAGGGATTTACCGGTTTATTACACCAACGGTACTCATGTACCCCCGAATGCCGATATCTCTCTCGCCAAGCGAATAAGTATTGAGCATATCTTCTTTCCTATTGTTGATGGTGGTGATATCATGCACATTTTCCTCGGCGAGGGGTATCCTGACTGGCGAGGGATAAAGAGCCTGGCAATGAAGATAGCAACGAAGACACAAACGGGTTATTTCGCGTTCACAAAAGATATGACCGTATGCATGGATTGCTCGCATGTAACGATGGGTTTGAAGGAAGAGTGTGAAAACTGCCATTCTCGTAATTTAGATTATATATCGAGAATAACGGGCTATCTGCAATCAGTGAGTGGATGGAACGCGGGTAAGAAGCAGGAGTTGCTGGACCGTATGCGATATGGAGCAGATGAGGTCAGGTAATCAGTAGTTCCAGTAGTTCCGACAGTAACGTAGGTTAGAAAAGGAATAGAGAACAAAACCCTTTCAGGGGATTTTATATTTAGAACGCATTATATAGCGCAGAGATAGTTCCAATCATCTAATTTAGTACCGAATTCCCATTTTTCAGTTATCACAGGCTACAGGCGGATCTTCCTTGAAGAATCAAACTTTAAAAGTAGCTATCGAAAGCAAAAACTCTCGATACAGAGAGAATTATCGGCACCCTGATACCTTCGAATTCCTTGTAATTCTTCTTAGCTGAGCTGTAATGATTTGTGACGGTATATTATTCTGCGTCCACGGACATACAGCTGCCCTCAGGTCTGGTTTTCATTTCACCTCTCTGTTTCTGATGTGCGATCTGAATGGTTTTTTTCCAACAATATTGGAACGCTTAAGCCACCTCTGCACCACAGGAGGTAGTTCATCAATCATTTCCGCAGTTACTATTCTTTTCTCAACAAAACAAATATGTCACCGCAGAAAAAATGAAAAGTAAACAAGCAATCAACCAGAGTATTCCTATTATTTTAGATAAACCGTCCAATAAAGAAATAGTGTGAAGTGTTTCTCCGGTTAGTTGTTTTACCTGAGCTAATTCCCATTCCTTCACGAATCCAAGCAGATGGATTAATCCATGAATGAACATGGCAAACGGAAATATTGTTCTAATCATAGTTTATCTCCTCTATCTCTCATTATGAGCGTTATGCCGCCGTTTCTCATATAACTCCGGTATATCTGAAGTTCACTTCACATTTACTTCCACTTCCCTTTGGATTAAGGTCTTTACCACCTCATTTACTCACAATCCCGCGGAATATATAAGCATTGAGGTTACTGTGGTGTGATCTGTTCGTGCGCCTCTAAAACGAGCCAAAGGAATGTAGTACTTAGAGATCGAGAGATATTTTACTGAATAGGCTTGGGGATAAAGTTAGTTACTTTACTATCGAGAGAACCTTATAAACCACTATCACAATAAGTGCGGTTCCACCAAATTGTAGCGATGACAACCATGTAATCATCCTACCGACTGAATAGGGTATACTATCAACTATAAATCGGTTAATAGTAATTGGAATTTTTGCAACGCCCTCCTCCTTTGTCCCGTTCTCGTAAACCACATCCATAATTATAAAATCCGTTACTTCTGACTTTAGCTCAGGTATTCCTCCTTCTTTAGGCTCAACATGGTGTATTTTTGACGCTGGAAGCTTCGTAGAGTAGGTATCATCATCTATTTCAAGTTTATCCTTGCTGTATCTCAATT
>PIXU01000044.1 GCA_003601795.1 Candidatus Methanophagales archaeon | reverse complement strand
GGCAAATGAGCTCGTCTCGATTTGCCAATTCCGGGTTCAATATCGTCGCTCTGAATGGCTTTATCTCCACCATGTTAAATAGTGAACTACTCACCTCCTCGTAGGTGAGCTTCCATCCTCATCCAAGGTTCCAGTCCGCCGATGGTTCGGGCAAGTTCATCTATTGCAACCGCCAGCTTCCGACTACTCTTCAGAGTCGCAATAGTCTTACACTTCAGACTTGCCTTCTGAAGCGGTTGTATACAGGAGTTGAATTCGCGGTCGTATTGCATACCGCATTCAGTACACACCACACGTCTACCCTTCGCCCTCAATTTACCGCCACATTTGTGACATTCGCTCGATGTGCCCCATTCATTAAAACGTATTGCGATTATCCCCCGCTCCTTCACCTTCTCTATTATGTTTTGTCCGCCAGCCTGCTGTAACTCCAGTTCTGTAATATCTTCCTGCCTCGTTTATCGCCATCGCCACGATATTTGTGGTACCGATCAACTGAGGGTCACCAATGACTACAATCAAAAATCAAAAACTTTTATAATAGCTATGACAAACGTATAGTTTAGGTCATCGGTGCTCGTGCTTAGGTACAGGCATCGTACTTAAGTACGGGGTATGGTGACTTGTATAAAAATAATAGGATATGAAAAAGGAAAGTGAAAGAAGAAAATTTAGAATAAGAATAATATTGGCACTCGCTGTTCTATTCGCAATGCTGGCATTCGTAAGCATTGGATGCGCATCCGGAACTACACATTATGTTAATCCAAGTGAATCTATCCAAGCTGCGGTGAATGCGGCTGATCCCTACGATACCATCATCGTGCGTGATGGCACCTACACCGAAAATGTGAATGTGAACAAGCGATTGACGATTCGGGCAGAGAATGGGTCTGCTTTAACGATTGTTCAGGCTGCTATTTGTGTTTGAAGTGAATGCAGATCACGTTAATATAAGCGGTTTCACTGTGAAAAACGCAAAAAACGCTGCTGGAATATATCTTGAAGCAACTTATTGCAACATATCAAACTGCAACTGTTCAAATAACCATTATGGTGTTTACCTCGAGAATTCAAACAGCAACACTATGTCGAACAACATCTGCACAAACAACGAATACGGGATCCACATTTTCAATAGTTCAGACAATATCCTATCAAACAATAACTGCTCAAACAATGTATGGGATGGATTTCTCCTTCTATATAATTCAAATGATAACATCATAGAAAACAATAGTGCCTTGAATAACGAAGATGACGGAATTTATCTCCAGGATTCTTTAAATAACAAAATAAGAAACAATAACGCTTTAAGCAACAGCATTGGAATCCGCCTCCTTAGATGCTTAAATAGCGATATAGAAAGCAACAATGTAAACTGGAACCATGCAGGAATTTGCCTTTCTGGCTCTTCAAATAGCAAAATAAAAAGCAATAGCATATCCTATAATAGTTACGATTATGGAATCCAACTTTATAAATCTTCAGATAACCGAATAGAAAAGAATAAAGCAAACAATAATAAAGGGGGTGGAATTCGCCTTTTTTATTCTTCGAATAACACTGTATTAAAAAATAACGCATCGAATAACTCCAATGGAATTCAAATCTCTTATTCGTCAGATAATAACATAGAAGAAAATACTGCATCACATAATAATGATTTTGGAATCCATCTCTATTCTTCTACAAATAATATTATAAAAAGCAACAGAATATCAAACAACAATCATGGAATATATCTCCGTGATTCTTCGGATAACAAAATAGAAAACAATAATGTAAGCACAAACAACGAGTATGGATTTTATCTTGATTGGTCTTCAAATAACAACGTAGAGAACAATACTGCGTCGAATAACTCTGATGGAATCTACCTCTGGTATTCTTCAGATAACAACGTCTATCTCAACAACTTCATAAACAACACTGATAACGTTTACTCCTATGCTTCAACAAACATCTGGAGTTCAATTCAGCTAATAACCTACCAATACAATGACACAACCTTTACAAACCACATGGGCAACTACTGGGATGATTACATAGGATCAGATGCAGATAAGGATGGAATTGGTGATACTTCTTACTCCATAAATTCAAATAACGATAATTATCCGTTAATGGAGCCTTTTGAGAGTTATGTTATATTACCACCAACAGAGCTCCGAGTCCACAACCTCAACACAGGAGAAGATTTCACAACAATTCAAGCCGCAATAGACGATCCTGATACAAAGGATGGACATACGATCATAGTAGATGCTGGAACTTATTATGAGACTGTGGATGTGTATAAGTCATTAACACTTGTAGGAGAAGATAAGACTACCACAATCATCGATGGTGGTGGCGGTATTGGTGTTATAGGTGTTGGTGATGTTGTTTATGTAAATGTTAATAATGTTGAGATTAGTGGGTTCACAATAAGAAATAGTGATTGGCATTCCAATTATAGGGGTATTAAATTATAAAGGGTATTGGCGTTGAAGGCGGTTCAACCAACGTCACTATCTCAAATAACAATCTAATCTCAAATTGGGATCAGGGTATATGGATGCAAAATTGTGGCTATGTTAATGTAATTGATAATGAGATAATATCAAATCGTGCAAGTGGTATCATATTATATGCACCTTGTAGCAATAATATTATAATAAAAAACACGCTTTTAAATAACTCTGGTGGCATCTGCCTCCAGGATTCGAGTAATAACAATATCTACTTAAACAACTTTATTAATAATACATATAACGTTGCTTCTTATAATTTAGCCAACATCTGGAACTCAACAGAAAAAATAACCTACGCTTACAAAGGAAAAACTTACGAGAACTACATGGGTAACTACTGGGACGATTATACAGGAAGCGATGCAGACGGTGATGGAATTGGCGATACCCCTTACAGTATAGATTCAGACAAAGACAATTATCCACTAATGGAGCCTTGGGAGAACTACTTTGCACCAACAAGAAATATTTTTGATACAGGACAACCAGAAAATCCATATCCAAGCATCTTCGGCACACACACTGGAAAAATAAAACCAAACCACAGTGTCATTGTTAATACAATATATACATACTCATGCTCAGGAACAGGCGGACACACCGAATATGTTAGATTTGAGAATGAATCATGGAATGTAACAGCAAAATGGGATGGCTACAAAGAAGATTGGCACAACATAACTTTTGATGAGCCATTTACATTATATGCAGGACTTACATACAATTACACAATAATCACAGGTTCTTACCCACAAATTCATCACAATAAGACCTTAACAGTGCCAGATGGAGAAATTACCTGCTTAGAGTTCATAGATGCAAATAGAAAGCGCTATGATGATTGGATACCTGCGATAAGATTAGAGTGAAAAGGCTATAAAAACAGTATAAGAGGAGAAGAGACAAATCAACAAAGCGGATGCCCCGTTTTTCAAAACGGGGTATAGTGACTTCGTAATAGGGGATGAGGTATAAAAAATAATAAAAAGATCGAAGGTGATGAGATGGAAAAGTGGAGAGCCATAGGATGCATCTTTGTCGTTTTGGGAATTATCAGAGTGATCTACCAAGTGATGACAGCGCAAATCACTTGGTAAGATATTATTGGCATTTTTGTTTCAATCCTCGTATTTTGATATTGTATTTTGGAACTGAGAAACGTCACTATGCATTCTTTATCACAAGTGTCCTCTCTTTTGCAAAACTCATCGTTGGAGTGTTAGAAACCTATCCGAAATTATGCCTTATATTTGGTTTGATTTAAGGCTGGAGT
>PIXU01000043.1 GCA_003601795.1 Candidatus Methanophagales archaeon | reverse complement strand
GTAAAATCTGTAAAATCTGTCACAGGTCCGGCGAGGAATATCTTCATGACAAGACAGATAGCAACGACCCAGGATGGACGACCGACTGAATTGCGTTCCCATGGTGCGTTTACTGTTGTCACTGCACGGATTATACACAGGGTAGCGAGTCTATCCATATCCCCATTCACTTGATTGGCGGCACGCGGAGAAACTCTTTTCTTTGGTTTTCCCATACTGAAATGTCTGTACCCACAGTTTTAAATAAACCACATCTCTCATGCACATTTTGCAAGATGAGAACGTTGGCACAAAAAGATGACGATTCCCTAGTTTTGGGATGAGGCCGTGTTTAATTAACTCCTTTTATTAACTCCTCGGATTTTACAGATTTTACAAGAAATTGTGAATGAAGACAAAAGAAGTCAGAGGTCAGAATTCTGTTTTCTATTCTCTGATTTCTGGTTGCTAGGATTTATATTATACCATAGGAGATTGAGCAACTACAATAGCTTCTTTAAACAGAGCCGCGAAACGATCCAGCCGCTCTTCATTATGGTTTTTAATCCTTTCTCCTAAGTCCCGTCTTGCTTTCTCTACAATCTCATCAAAAACATCTGGGTCATGTATATCTCTACCCTGTCTTTCATAGAGAGATAAAAGGGTTTTTAAATGGACCTCTGGATGCTCTTTACGTCCTGCATAATATGCCGTATATCTAACAACCAGGCAATTAGAATAGGAGTCAATGCCAATTACTTCTGAATGTTCGTAACCCTGCTCTTGGAGTTGTTTACTTAATTCCTCTTTATATTCCTTCCCGAAATCTTCATCCGTTTTTATTTTCTCTACAATATCCTCTACCAATTCAAAAGGATAATAAGGAAGCCTGCATTCTACTTTTACTTCTTTGTACACTTCCTTTGATATTATCGCATCCAGTATTTTATCAAGTTGCATAATACGCATCTTCCTCCTAAGGACGCAGATTAACACGGATTAAGCGAGTTTAGAGGTTTAGCTCGTTAGAAGCTTAGTCTCCTTGACCAAAACGCTAAACCACCAAACCGCTATATTATCATCTGTGTTATTATCTGTGTCTATATTTTATTTTCTGTTTTCTTGTTTAAGAAGTTTTAAACGCCGGAGGTCTGCTTCAGTCCATCCAGCTTGCTCTTCTATTATGCGCTTTAGCGTTTTTGGTGGGAAAGTTTTTGCAGAATGGTGAAAAGATAATCAATCATGCTCATACCGTCACAGATACGCTAAGCTCTGGCGACACAATTACCATATCTGACGATTTTTCCAGAACAACTTTGAAAATATACGTTTTCATTTTCAGTATGTTTCTCTTTATTTTTGTATATAAAGTATAGCTTCCTTCTATTTAAGACACAGATTTACACGGATTTACGCAGATTTATTTTAGTTTAACCGTGTTAATTCATATCATCTGTCTGTGTGTCTGTGTTAATCTGCGTTAATCTGTGTCTATAATTTATTTTTTGTTTTCTTGTTAGTATTATAAAAACTTTACACTATTGCCCATCCGCCGAAAGCAAAAAATAAAAAGAAGGGGGGGAAAAAACACCCCCTCAAACTTCTTTTTTCCGAAAAAGTTTGTTTGGTTTTGTTTGGTTTTGTTGCTCGTTTGTTTTTGATCAAACTTTTTTCTAAAAAGTTTGACTTATCGTCCGTAATATCCGCCGATTATCAGGTCACGCTCACCCGCAGGTTTGAATTCCCTGAGACCGCCTATTCCGTACTCCTTGGTCACGTAGCCCCTGTCGAACGGCAGGTCACGGTCCGCGAATGCTACTTTCCACAGCGGTGACAGCACCCATGCGTCCTTGTTCGCGCAGTGCGCTCCTGCAACCAGACCACCGTACGCACTCTGGTGCCCCACGTTCATCGCGTAGTTCGGGTAGTTCACACCTCGCATCTCGAATGGTAGTCCCTCGTCGCTCTGGTATGAATACGAGCAGTTAGCCGTTGCCTGGTCCTGCAGGTCGTACCCGAAGAATCCAAGCCGACCTATCCTCTCGTAGTGTCCCAACTGCGACAGCGACCACGCACTCAGCGTTGGCTGTGCAAGTCCCGTTGCGCATGCAACTGCACTACCACATCCCGCTGCCGCGCAGCACGCTCTAACCGAACCACCGAAGTGAGATTCCGCTACTGTCGGGTACGCTTCGTACTGCGTCAGGCAGTAATCGTTCTCTGATCTTATTATCTGCTCCAGGATGTCCATGTTCAGCTTGTCGCCCTTGATTGAAGCCATCTCGCCGTTCGCGTAGTCCAGCCCGATTTCACATCCCTTGTAGCAGAAGTCCTCCAGGATGTTGTCCGTGTATGTCGCGGAAGCATACTGCGTGAATCCTACACCACCCGACATGTACGTCCCGAACCACAACTGGTCGTAGACCATAGCAGCAACCGCGATGCTCTCCAGCTCCGCTCTTATCGGGTCGTTCGGGAACAATGCCGGCGACCTCGTACTGTCCGCGTTTATTCCTAATGGCATTCCTCCTGGCTCGTTATGCGCCCTTGCTCTCTTCACCGGCATGAAGTTCGATATCTTGACCACAGCCGCGTGTTTCGCGTAGTATGCAAACTCTCCGGTTACTGACTCACCTGCACACAACTTGTATGCGTTTATCATCGTCATCCCGACCTGCATGCCTACCCATCTGAACATCGTTCCTCCGTCTGTTGTCCTACCTACGACGGTTGGCATCCACAGAATCTGCCAGATCTTCTTGCCTATTGCTTCTTTCAACTGGTCTGCCTGCTCGCCCGGCTTTTCCCAGCCTGCTGGGAACTCCTTGTTTATGTCCAATAAGAATCGCCTGTCCACCGCATCTGCAAGGTCATCGTCACCGGTAAATATCTTCGCATAGCAGTCATTCACCAGCATCGGTTTCGTCTCTACCATGTGCTCCTGGATAACCGCACCACCAGGCAGCGCGTGGTTCAGCACTTCCATGTAGTGGCTGATTGTATCCGGCGTAACTTCCTTACCCAATCTCGCCTCTAACAGACCGTGCGCATCGTCCAGTCCCAGGACAATTCCTCGCTTCATGTCGTCCCAGCACTGCTGCATCGCAGCATTGTTTATCCAGTGCAGGTCGTCCATGTTCACCATAATGTCCGTGTGGTTCATCATGTACGGCATCAGGTATCGCTGCCCCTGAGGCATTCCCACGTCCGGATTGTACCCCGGTGTTCTCGACTTCCGCGCGAAAGCTAACTTCTTCGATTCCTCCACGAACTCTACCTTCCTCTTGTCCTGCTTCCAGCCGCCATACACATAGAACTTCGTTTTTGTGTCTTCTGGCTTCTCTGCGAACTTATCTGACATCGCTTTCAGGAAATTATGCTGTATATCTCCATATGGCATTTTACTCCACACCTCCTCTTGGCGTAAACATTTTCACTTCCTTTACGCCTATGTCCTTCTTTCCACCTTTCACGTCTTCTATCTTCTTCCATGACTGGAATCCATAAACCGTCCGCTTCCAGTGTATCTCCGACTGCACGTCCATTGACTCCGGGTCGTCTACTTCCTGCCAGACACCGCCCTGGGCATTCCTGTACATTGTCGTTCTCTTCCTCAGCTCGTCCTCTGGCAGTGGCTTTCCTAATACTACTTCCTTGTCCATTGCACCGCCAATCATGTCCTTCACGTAAATGACGTCCCCGGTGCTCTCATCTATTGACCATCTCCGCAGTGCATCGAACATCATCCCGTGTTCATCCAATCGAACCGCATGCCCGTGCACCGTCCTTCCTCGCAATCCCGTCCTTGCGGTATCGAATAGCTCGGAATCAATAAGCTCCTTCGCTATCTTCTCTATGTCCCGCTCTCTCGCCTCGATGATCGTCCTGCCCGATAACACGCCTGGGTCTATGCCCCTGTACCTGTTAAGCGCAGATAATGCACGCTGGTAAGGCGTTATCGGTGAGAACTGCATCGAATCGGTGAACTGCACGTATCGAATCCTGTCGCCTGCTTTTGCTCCCTCTGTCGGCTCGACCATCTCACGAACGGCGCATTCCGGCTCTTCCATCTCTTCTAACGGTGGATGAATACTCTTGTACTCTTCTCCCGGCGCGCGGTGTGCAAGCAGCCGCACCACGTCCTCTTCTGCTATGTCTCTCAACTTCTCAAACGTATAGCTGGGGTCCATAACTTTCCTTCTGTTATCCGCTATATGGCTGCCCCCAGCCCAAAATTGTGGCATTTCTTTTTTCCTCCTTTTACATTAGCTCCTTCGCTCCCTCTGCAACCGCCTTCATCGGCTCTGCAAACTCCGGTATCGCGCCCAGCACCTCACCGTACAGCCCTGACGTCCTCGAGGGTGAGAAGTACATCGTGTCTGCATCTATGCACATCGCTGCGCAGAAGCACGGTATGAACTGCCCCTTCGGATGCCTCGTAACGATGTGGTTCCCGTAGAACACACCCGGTCCGCCGCCTCCGTAAATCGAGTGTGAGAAGAACGAACTCGACACCGACGCTGCCTGTGCCATTCCACCGTCTACGCCCGGCATTCCCGTCTCATGCTCCAGCAGAACATTGTAATACATGATGTTCCCCGGCACGGCCTGCCCTGCACGCATCGCGGCAAGGTTCACGGATACCGCGGCAAGCAGTCCCGCAGACGCATACGCGTTCCACAACTGCATGTCGTCCGATGTATAGACCACATAGCCCGAAGGCATCTTCTTCTTCTCTTTTAGCAGTCCATCCGCTTTTGCTCTGTCCACTAAGTCGTACACGACGTCGGCTAACACGCCCTTTCCGTTCTCCTTTATCAAGTTGTACAGCAGGTTGTTCGCATTCAGTCCCTCGTAGGCAAAGTCTAACAGATGCCCGCGCTCAAACGGTCCCATTGTATTCCCCATCTCGAACTGCGCTGCCTTTTCCAGTATCATTGTCAATGCCGCTCCTTGCATCGCTCGCTTACGAACCGTAGCCGCAAGGTGGTTCACCGGTATGTTCCTCAGTGCGAATCCCGGTCCCTCGTTCTTCATTGGTATGTCCACCAGCATCTTCACCGCTCCGTCTGCTACGTCCGGGTCTTCCGGGTACATACCCCATACTGCCGCCTTCACATACGGTGCATCCCACATGTTCACGTCGCAAACGTCTATTACCGCGTGCGTCAGCGCAGCCATCGCCGCCGTGACACCAACCGAATAGTCGGACAAAATCCTCGCGGTCGGCACCTGCGTCAGCATCCGCTTTCCACCGGACATCAGCACCACACTCGTGTCGTCGCCTTCTTCCACGCGCAACATGTCTTCCATTTCCGTCCTTATCTCTTCCGCCTTGTCCAGTATCGGGAAGTCCCTTTCCACGCCGCGGATTATCATTCCCCTGCCACCTATTGCTCCGGTCGCTAATTTCTTCTCTAATTTCGCTAAGTCAACCGCACCTGTCCGGATAGTCAGACTGATTATCTTCTTTATCGCCGGGTTTCTCAATGGACTGATCGCCTGTAACGGCACGTCACTCGCCAGTACATTACCTCTATCGTCGTACAAGTCTATCTTATCTTCTATTGCTTTTTTGGCCATATCTTTTTTTTCCTCCTTTCTTTTATTTTTCCCTTTTTGTAGGGTAACCACATCTATATCCCAACCCAACTTAAAAGGCTTTCGGTTTTTCTGCACCTTCCAAAAATGAGATGCCCCCTTCTAAGCCCTTATTTCATATTAATCTGATATTGGTCATACAAGTTGTGAGGGTTGCGTAAAAAGTGTGAAAAGTGAGGAGTGGGGAATAGGCAATAGCCAATAGCCAATAGCCAATAGGGAAGAGGAGACAGGAGGGTAAAATCAACTTGCCTCTTTGATGTTAAAGTATAACGTTATTCGTTCTATTTGAGACACAGATTTACACGTTTTTTTTTCTTTTTGTTGGGCAGGAGGGGTATTTTTAATAATAAAAACCTTTTGGATGAATTATGAGCGGTGTAGTTAATAAAATACGCGGTGGGTTAAAAACGATACTATGGCATAGGCACTCCAGAGTAGAGGCTGAGAATGATAATATTAGTGAATCAGGTTTAGAAGACGCTCTTAGGAGGAGTTTTACATTAGTAGAGCATTATCCAGATGATCAACGTGGAGAGAGTGCGTTAGTTTTAACCTTTGTTGAAGGAAAACCTGTTCATGTTGTTTTATCTCCAAGAGAAGGTTTATGTTATTTAATAACAGTATAATGCTATGCCAGAAGCAGAAAAATGGGACAAGACATTTACAAAGAGGAGAGCAAAATGAGCTATAATTGCAGGTGTGGAGGAGAGCTTAGGCTTGAGTTTAAAGATGAGCATACCGGAGGAATTCTGATTAAAGACGTACCAATATTAGTCTGCTTGAAGTGTGGAGAGGAGTGGTATCCACCGGGAATCCCAGGAATGATTGAAGGGATTAGAGAAGCAGTGAATAGGACAGGGCAAGTTAAGATTTTTGAAAATTTGAAAGTAATCAGTGAAGTGAAAAGTGCTAAAATCAAAAAATAAACAGAGAAGGAAAAAAAATCCTTCTCCCAATTTTTGCTTTTTTATCATCTGTGTTAATCTG